>NZ_JBEPAP010000006.1:209708-237819 GCF_040298665.1 Streptomyces sp. NPDC001508 | reverse complement strand
GTGATCCCGTCGGGCAGCGGGTCGGTGACGGTCCAGCGGGTGGCGCGGTTGGGCCCGTTGTTGGTGATGATGATGTTGTACTCGATGTCCTGGCCCGGGCCCACCTTGGCGGGGCCGGTCTTGATCACGGACAGGTCCGCCTGTGGGTTGGTGAACCCGAAGTCGGCGCCGTGGTCGTTGTGGCCGGCGCCCTTCGGGGTGACCTCGACGGCCGGGAAGGGGTTGCCGGACGTCTCACCGCTGGAGTCGGTCTGGTCGTTGTCGCCCTGGTTGGGCCGGGTGGGCTTCCAGCCGTCCAGGACGCCGCCGGTCTGGTAGTCGTCCGGGTTGTCCATCTTGATGGTGTACGTCTTGCCGTACGGGAAGTCCTCCGGCCTGACGTTCTTGGTCACGGTGGAGTCGAAGTAGTACTCGCCCCGCTCGTTGGTGACCGCCGTACCGATCTTCTTGCCGGCCGCGTCGTACAGATTGACCGTGGCACCGGCCAGGCCCGGCTCACCGGGGTCCTGGATGCCGTCCTGGTCGGTGTCCTTCCAGACCCGGTTGCCGATCTGCAACGGCGCCTCGTCGCACAGCATTTCCAGGTCGCCGATGCCACGCGACTTGCCGAAGTTGTTGTTCAGGTAGATGCCACCGGTGTTGTCCTCGGCCACACGGGTGCCGTCGCTGCGGTTGAGCCACGCCAGGCCGTGCCCGGTGATCGGGTCCTGGATGGGGTCCTCCGCGATGAAGGGCATGGTGGTCTCCACCTTGGAGATGACCGTGGACCCCTCAGCGGCCTCCGCGTGCCAGCCGGCCCCGCCCGCCGCGTGCTCGCCCGGGTAGAACTCCCGGACGTTCAGGGGCTGAAGTCCGCCGTTGGTCTCCAAGGTGGCGTTGTTCTTGCAGCCGCCGTTGCCGTCGAGCACGAACATGTGGTTGCCGCCGCGGCAGGCCCGGTTGAGGTCACCGGCGTTGAGTGCGGTGGTGGCGACCCAGCCGGTGCCGGGGAATGCGGGCAGCCCCCAGCCGGCGCGGTCGGCGAAGCGGTCGGCGAAGCTGACGACCATGTCACCGTTGATCTCGAAGTCGATGTCCGACAGCTCCGGCTCCGGGTTCAGGATCGTGCCGGGCGCGCAAGTGACGCCGTCCTGGGTCGCGGGCCGGGTGTCGCTCCACGGATACCAGCTGCGGGCGGCGCAGAAGTCGTTCCTGATCGGGGCGTAACCGGTACGGGGGTATTTGATCGGCTGGTCCATGACGGTGCCGGTGAACTGCCCCGTGACCGGGTCGAAGACCTGCACGACCGCCCGCATGTCGTCCTTGGTGCGGGTGGACTGCGCCGAGCAGACGCCGCCGACGTACACCTTGCCGTCCTGGACGCCCAGGCCGAAGGGGCGCCAGTCACTGTTCGTGGCGCAGCCCGGGTCCTTGATGGGGTACGACGCCTTCGGTGCGGCGGCGGTGGGCTGGGTGGCGTCGTAGCGGTAGAGCCTGCGGTCGTGCAGGTTGACGACGTACAGGTCCTTGCCGTCCGGGCTGATGTCCAGGTCGCCGAGCGACTCCTTGCCCACCGCAGGACCGAACGCCAGGTCCATGTTGACGTCCGGCTGGTGCTGGGTGGTGCCGGGGTTGGGGACCTTCGTGAACAGCGAGGTCTGCTTGGTGGCCGGGTCGATCCGGTAGATCGCGCCCGCACCGCCGGGACCGTACTTGGTGCCCCGCTTGGCATACGCGGCGGTGAACAGCTGCTTGGTCACCCGGTTGTAGCCGGAACCCCACAGCGTGCCGGTGGTGGCCTCGTTCGCCAGGTCGGTGACCAGACCCGGGTTCGCGACGGCGTCACCCCGCGTGTTGAACGAGAACGACGACACCGTGCGCTTGCCCGGCGGCGTCGGGTTCGGCGGCGGAATCGTGGGGTTCTGGCAGACGGCGACCAGGGTGACGTTCTTCTGGCAGTAGTCCTCCGGGCTCCAGAACGAGGTGGTGATCTCCACGTTCTTGCCGCCGGACAGGTCCACGAACTCCACGTTGGACGACAGCACCGTCGGATCGATCAGATTGCTCCGCGCCGAGGCGAACCCGGGGAAGAGCACACCCTCGTCGGGGTTCTTCACCTCGACGCGGTACTTGCCGCCGCCCAGGCTGTTGCCCGGGGTGAGCTTCACCGTGCCGTCCGCCTGTGTGGTCCCGGTGATCGACCGCCCCTCGTCATCGGTCAGCACCACCGTGACCCCGGACATACCCGGCTCAAGGGCCTGGTCCCACTTGCCGTTCGCGTTCACCTCACGCACGACCCGGACGGTCGCGTCACCGTCCCCGGAGTCCGCCGCCGCCGGGGAGATCGCCGAGACCACCCCCGTCGCCGCGAGCGACGCCGATAACGCGGCCGACAAGGCCAAGGACATACCGCCGGACCATCGCCGGCGCTGCCGCTGATCCACTACCCGTTCCTTTCCTCCGCCAATGGGTGTGTGTCCGGAGCGAGCGCGCTCGCAAGCCGGACGCACCTGTAGGGATCTTCACGGGTCTCTCACATGACGAGCAGATAAGCCGAACGGGCGAGATCCCCGGCCTGCGAGGGCGGCGCGGCAGCGTGCCGCATCGGGCAACGTCCGCCCCCCTGCGACGAGTACGAGGGCGCCGAGCTGTGCTACGGTCTCGGTGTTGCAGTTGTGGTACCCATGAACCTATGTGCGCCTGACGGGAATGTTTCTCCTTCAGGCGCATTTGTTCGTTTCCGGCATTCTCCGGATGGGGCCTCTGCCTACAGAAGGAGAGCGACATGGCACAGGGAACTGTGAAGTGGTTCAACGCCGAAAAGGGTTTCGGCTTCATCGAGCAGGACGGCGGCGGCCCCGACGTCTTCGCCCACTACTCGAACATCCAGAGCCAGGGCTTCCGTGAGCTTCAGGAGGGCCAGCGGGTCTCGTTCGACGTCACGCAGGGCCAGAAGGGCCCGCAGGCGGAGAACATCGTCCCCGCCTGATCGCCGGACGCGTTATCCGCTCACCGGGGTCCGCACCGTCATGGTGCAGACCCCGGTTTGTGCTGTTTTCAGGAAGGCAGATCACTGCATGCCCCGCAGACCCCAGAAGCCGAACCGGCGCGCCTCGTCGCCCCGACCGTCCACGTCGTCACCGAGGGAATTCCGGCTGCCGGAAAGCACGACACCCGCACTTCCCGCCGTCGAGGACTTCGCCGCGCTCGACATGCCCGCGGGGCTGCTGACGACCCTGACCGCGCAGGGCGTGACCACCCCCTTCCCCATCCAGGCCGCCACCCTGCCCAACTCGCTCGCCGGCCGTGACGTACTCGCACGAGGGCGCACCGGCTCCGGCAAGACCCTCGCGTTCGGGCTCGCGCTGCTGGCCCGTACGGCGGGACTGCGCGCGGAGCCCAAGGCGCCCCTCGCCCTGGTGCTGGTGCCCACCCGGGAACTCGCCCAGCAGGTGACGGACGCGCTGACCCCCTACGCGGCAGCGGTGAACCTCCCGCTGGCCACGGTGGTCGGCGGGCTGTCCATCACTAAGCAGGCCGGTGCGCTGCGGCGCGGCGCCGAGGTGGTCGTGGCCAGTCCCGGCAGGCTCAACGACCTTGTGGAGCGCGGGGATTGCGTGCTCGACAACGTACGCATCACGGTGCTGGACGAAGCCGACCAGATGACCGACATGGGTTTTCTGCCGCAGATCACCAAGCTGATCCGGCAAGTGCGGCCCGACGGACAGCGTCTGCTCTTCTCGGCCACCCTGGACCGCACCATCGACCGCCTGGTGCAGCAGTTCCTGACCGACCCCGTGGTGCACTCCGTCGACCCGTCGGCGGGGGCGGTGACCACGATGGAACACCATGTGCTCCACATCCAGGACGAGACCGACAAGAAGGCCGTCACCACGCGTATCGCGGCCCGTGACGGCCGGGTCATCCTCTTCCTAGACACCAAGAGGTCGGCCGACCGGCTCGCCAAGCGCCTCCTGGCCGTCGGAGTCCGCGCGGCGGCACTGCACGGGGGCCGCTCCCAGCCGCAGCGCAACCGCACCCTGGAGCAGTTCAAGAACGGCCAGGTCACCGCGCTGGTGGCGACGAACGTCGCGGCCCGGGGCATACACATCGACGACCTCGACCTCGTCGTGAACGTCGACCCTCCGGCCGACCACAAGGACTATCTCCACCGGGGCGGCCGCACGGCCCGCGCGGGCGGCTCCGGCAGCGTGGTCACGCTGGTCCTGCCCGAGCAGAAACGAGACGTCACCCGGCTCATGTCGGACGCGGGCATCCGGCCCCGGACGGCCCGCATCACGTCGAGCGACACGGAACTCGCCACCCTCACCGGCGCCCGCGAGCCGTCCGGCGTGGCCGTCACCATCGCGGTCCCCCAGCCGGCGACACCGGCGCCCCGCCCCGACCGCAAGACCGGCACCGAGCCCGGCGGACGGTCCGGGCGCCGACGCGGCTCCGGGTCCCGGGGGACGGGCGCCGCCACCGGAACGGGGAGCCGGGGCGGCGCCCGCCGCTCCAGCACGACAGCCTCCGGCGGTTCTGCCGGGACGACAGCCTCCGCCGGTGCGCCCGCGAGCGGCGGGCGCCGCGCTCCCCGCCGGACGGGATCGGGCGGGACCACGACCGGTGCCGCCGGCGCGACAACCTCCGCCGGCACATCCGCGACCGGCGGGCGCCGCGCTCCCCGCCGGGCGGGCTCGGGCGGGACCACGACCGGTGCCGCCGGGGCGAAGGGTCGCGGCTCCGGGCGCCAGTCCTCGACCGGTACGGCGGCCGGCGCAGCCCCCGGATCGGCCCGCCGCAACTCCGCCTCCTAGCCCCGGGGCCCGGCACCCCCGGGCCCCGATCGACCGGGGCGTGCCCGGCATCGACTCGACGTCCTGCCGTGCCCACCGGCTGGCGGCGGTCCGGGGGACCATCCGCAGAAGGAACTCATCGCGAGACTCCCGGCGCGCGACGCACCCGACGGCCTGGCTTGCGGGATCGCGGTCGCCTGCACCACCGCTACGAGCGGGGTAATTCGATGGCGCGCGCGAAGCAGTGTGCCCACCCTGGTCCCCGTGGCAGAACCCAAATACCGGATTCGAGCCCTCCACACGGACTCCACGGTCACCGTCTACCAGGCGTACGCGCCGGAAATCGGCCTGCCGGCCGCGCGGGAGGGCCGTTTCCCGGCCCTGTGGCAGCGGGACCGGATGACGTGGATCAAGCCGTCGTTCCTGTGGATGATGTACCGCTGCGGGTGGGGCATCAAAGAAGGACAGGAGACCGTCCTCGCCATCGAGATCTCACGTGAAGGCTTCGAGCGGGCACTGGAACACGCCTGCCTGTCCCACTACGAGCATGGCCTCCACGCCGACCGCGCCACGTGGAAGCGCCAGTTGAAGCGGGCCCCGGCCCGGGTGCAATGGGACCCCGAACGCGACCTGCGCCGTCGGCCACTTGCCCACCGATCGCTCCAACTCGGCCTCGCCGGCGAAGCCGCACGTCTCTACGCCGATGAGTGGACCGTCTCCATCACCGACATCACATCGCTCGCCCACACCATCCATGCCCATGTACAGGCCGGAGACCTGGACGCCGCACGGCAACTCCTGCCCCGCGAACGTCCCTACCCGATGAAGGAAGGGGCCCTGTCTCATCTCCGCCGATGAGCCGGCCAATTGAGGTGATCGCTAAGCGCCGCTGGACGTCGGCGGCCACCTCGCCATGCTCACCGCCGACCCTGCCGCGTCATCGAACCCCACCACGAGCCCTGTCCCGGCACGCAGCCCAGATCACCACGTGGGGAAGCTACCTGATCAGCGCGGCGTCGAGATAAGCCTGCACCGGATCGAAGAGGCCGTACGGCACGTACTCGGGAATCTGGGCATGCTGAACCCACGTAACTTCAGCCAGCTCTTCCTCGTCGGCGACGTAGGGGGTCTCAGACTCTATGGCGCAGGCCACGTACGACATGCTGCGACCAGTCTTGGGGTGGACTCGTTCTCCGAGCAGCTTGAGCGCGGTCACGTTCATGCCGACTTCTTCGAAGGTCTCCCGCACTGCCGCTTGCCCAGGGCTCTCGTCTTGCTCGATCTCGCCCGCGGGGAACTGCCACGACAGCTGACCTTCCGCAACGCGGCGACGGACCATGAGCACGGCACCGTCCTGGACCACGATCGCGGCTGCGATGCCCGGTCGCTCTTCTGTCGTCTGCTCGGTCATGCGTTTTCCTCCCGTGCCGCCAGGATCGGCGGGTAGAGCGTGACGGCGGAAATGAAGCGGCCCACCGCATTCTTCGGTACCCAGGTCACATCTACGTTCTCAACCACGTCGCTGTTCGTTTGAGGGTGAAGGTGAAGTCGTCGGAGAGTTTGCGTGCGTCGACCGTGTTACGTCCCGTGCCGGCACCGGGTTACACCCCCGCGACCACACCTCCCCCCGCCCCACTGTGAGGAGCCGGCCTACCAGTGGCATGTCTGCCCGTCCGCAGTGACGGTGATCGCGAACTCCCCCGGGCTTCCGACGGCATGCCAGCGCGCCAGCTGCTCCTCGGCCACGTCCCAGAGCGCGACCCCACCGCCCTGCCGCACGATCCAACGGCCGTTCTCCTCGTACAGCGCGGCCCAGGAGCCGGACTCGACGTCGACCAGGACGTGTTGCTGCCGCCCGTCCATCTCCAGGGTGAGACGCTGCGCATCGGGGACGGCGGCCTGTACGACGAACCGCGTCGTCCAGTCGTCCAGGACGTCGGCCCCGACGACGGCCTCGCGCTCCGTGCCCGTGCCGAGGTCCGGCAGAAGACCGGGCGGCGGCGGCAGGTGCGGGCGCGCGAGCATGAAGCCGACCTGGCCGCCCAGCACGGGCCCCGATGCCGTTCCGTCGTCGTGGACCGTCAGCCGCGCAAGCTCAAAGGCTCCGAGCCAGCCTCCCACGGTTGCCAGGATCATCCCGCCCGGCCGGGTCTGCTCGACCCACGCCGACGGCACCGTGCGCACACCGCACGTGGCGATCACCCTGTCGTACGGTGCTCCCTCGGCGTGGCCGAGCAGGCCGTCACCGGTGACGAGCGTGGGACACATGCCCAGCCGAGCGAGGGCGGCGCGTGCTCCCGCGGCCACGTCCGCGTCGTACTCGATCGAGGTGACGTTCTCCTCGCCCAGCCGTCGGCAGAGCACGCCGGTGGAGTATCCGGTGCCTGTCCCGACCTCCAGCACCCGCAGCCCGTCATCGATCCGGAGGTCTTCCAGCATGCGCAGCACGAGGGAGGGCGAGGTGCTGGAGCTGGTCGGCTCGCGCATGATCTGGCCGCGGATGTCCGAGGGCACGATCGTGCCGGCGATCTGGGTCACCAGCGACTCATCGGCGTAGCAGGCTTCGAGCCATCCCGCGTCGTCTTCCAGGACGGGCGCCCACGCGGTGGGCTCAGCGCCCTCGACGCGGCGGAAGAAACCACCGTGCAGGAACTCGTGCCGCGGCACCGCCTCGGCCGCCCGCTTCCAGGGCTCGGTGCGCAGGCTGCCGCCGGCGGTGAGTGTGTCGATGAGCTGCTTGTGCAACAGGCGCTGATCGCTCACGTCGTCCTCTCCAGAAGGTCCACCAGCGCCGAGCACATCGGCAGACCTGTCTCAGGCTCCAGCCAGTACCACTGGCCGGACGGGTTGCACTCCAGGAACCACCATCGCCCGTCTTCACCGACACAGAAGTCGAAAGCGCCGAAGACGAGTCCGAAGTGGTCCAGGTAACGGTGAAGGGCCTGCTCGATGCCCGGCGGCGGTTCGACGGGCGTGTAGCTCAGCCGGCTGTAGTCGGTGCGCCAGTCCAAGAGGTCGCTGTCGATTCGGACACAGAAGACGCGGGAGCCGATGACGGTCACCCGTACATCGGCCGTCTTGGGCACGAGCTGCTGGAACAGGTGCGCCGTCCCGGCCACTCGATCGTCGATGTCCTCGGGGGTCACCTCGGCGACCTTGACGACGGAGGAGACGCCGTCGATCAGGTACGCGGGATTCCACAGCGGTTTGTAGATGACCGCGGCATGCCGCTTGATGAAGGCCCTGGCAGCGTCCGGGCTTGAGGTGATGAGGCTGGGTGGCACGTGGAAGCCGGCCCCGATGGCGGCGGTCAGGCCGGACGGTTTGAACTCGGCGTCTCCCACGCGGTGCGGGTGGTTGACGTACCGGCACCCGGGCAGTGAGGCCAGAACCCCGCCCAGTCCGTACCGGGCCTGAGTGACCGCGAACCGCGCGTCCTGTTCGCTCAGGTGTGGGAAGGCAAAGCCACTGGGACGTCGGTAATAGAGCGAACGGACGTCGGCAAGGTCGGCTGTGCGGGACGGGGTGGAGATACGGCCCTGGATACCGTCACCGGTGATCTCGGCTTCCACCGACAGTGATGCGGGGAAGTCCCCCGAGTCGAGCCGCACGACCGGGACGCCCCGGTCGTGCAGCTCGCGGATCACCACGTCGGCGGTGGGGTCGTGCAGGCTGGTGACGACCAACACCGGACGCGGATCACTCACTGGTCGTTGTCGCTTCCTTGGTCGCTGTCCGTGTTGCCCTGGCCCTGCCCGTCAGGGCTGGTGCCGGTGGCCGGGGCGGTGCCGGTGCTCGTGCCGTGACCCGGCACCTCCATGACCTGCCCGGTGCTGCTGAAGAACCGGGTGGTCTGAGTGACCGGGTCCAGCTCGGCGCGCGTGTAGCCAGGAGCCATCGTCGGGTAGGGCGCCATGCGGCTCACCCCCCACGGGGTGACGGTGTGGGCGCCGGACGGAAGCGGCGCGGACGTCGGGAGTCGATCGGAGTGAACGAACAACGGATGCTCCTTGGTTCGGTCCGATTCAGTACAGCTCGGGTCCTTGGGCCATGAACAGGACGGTAGGAACTGTCCGTTGGCAGCGGCCAGGCGATGTTCTCGAATGTTCTCGACGCCTGGCTGAATGTTCTCGTGTGATCTCATGCAAGGGGCGACACGCTGTAGAAGGGGACCCGCGCGCACGGTGATGCTGGTGGCGGCCACCCCCCATCCCGAGGAGGCAACATGGCACGACGGCTGCGGTTCAACGGCACTGACAGCAAGAACGGCGCATGCCCGGCCATCCACGACGACCTCGACTCCGGTGAAGTCATCGTCCAGGGCAAGCCGCTCACCGATCCCGCGGATTTGCGCCAGTTGCAGCACTTCGGCCCTGATGACGCCGCGGTGGCTGTCCCGCGTGAACTTCTCGTCAACCACGGCCCCAAGAACATGACGCGCGTGCCCGAGCTGATCGGTCTGGAGGAGTTCGGCCGGCTCTTCGAGACGTTCGAGCACTCGGCCTGGCACCTTGAGACCCGCCGCGGCTACGCCTCGGACCGTGCGGATCTCGGGTACGCCGAGTTCCTTGCCACCGGCACGGCCCCGATGGACCTCGACAGCGACTGGTGCGAGAACATCCGGAAGCAGACCACGAGCCGGAAGTACGTGGGACGGGTGCGCGTCGTCGACAACCCGCCGACCGAGGGCCAGCTGTTCCTCCTGTCCTACGCGCGGGTCAACGCGGCCACGGGTGAGGACGTACGGAACCTGTGGCGCGAGGACGCCGAGCGGGTTCACCTTCCCGCAGAGGACTTCTGGGTGTTCGACAGCCGCCTGGTGGCGATCCTCCGCTTCGACGAGCGGGACGTCTTCCACGACGTCGAGGTCATCACCGAGCCCGCCGAGGTGCTGCGCTACTGCCAGGTGCGGGACGCCGCCGTGCACGCGTCCATCCCGTACGACCAGTTCACGGCGCAGTTGGACGCGAAGGGCTAGAACGGCACCGGTGAGCACGGACTACCAGAAGGCTCGGGAGGCCCTGGGAACGCGCCTGAGGGAACTACGTCTCCAGGCCCCGGAAGGGCGGCTCACCGGCACTCAGCTCGCCGAGCGGCTGGGCTGGCCGCACTCCAAGGTGTACAAACTGGAGGGCGGCCGGCAGACCGCAACCGCCGATGACTTGCGCGCATGGGCTGAAGGCGTCGGCCAGCCGGAGGCATTCGAGGAACTGGACGCGCGCCTGCGGGGCTTCGAGTCCCACATCCGTTCGTGGCGCCGCCAGCTCGCCGCCGGCCACCGGCCCGTACAGGACGGCTGGAACCTCGAAGTCGGCCGGTCCACCGTCATCCGCGCGTGGGAAGAGTCGGTCATCCCCGGCATGCTTCAGACCGCGGACTACGCACGTGCGATCTTCCTGCGGTACGCAGAGTTGCACGGGTCGACGTGCGACACCGACGAAGCCGTCCGGGCCCGCATGCGTCGCCAGGAATGGCTCTACACGGCCGGCCGTAGGTTCCATGCGCTGGTCTGGGAGGCGGCCCTGCACGCGCTGGTGTGTCCGCCGTCGGTCCTCGCTGCCCAACTCGATCGGCTCGCGGGGGTGATCGGCCTGGACACCGTGGAACTCGGGATCATACCCCTCAAGGCATCGCTCAAAGTGCCGGCCGCAAACGGGTTCTGGATCCTTGACGAACGCCTTGTCGTCGCCGAGGACTGGCACGCCGAGCTGTGGATCGACGACGCCGACAGCATCGCTACCTATTTGCGGGTCTGGAAGACCTTGCAGGAGTCCGCGGTGTACGGGGCTGACGCCCAAGGAGTCATCAACGCGGCGCGGCGCGGCGCGCGCTGAACGCGTTCGACATAGACCGGCCGGGCGAGGATCCTGCGTTCCAGTACGTCGTGTAGCAGGCAGATCATGTGCAGACTGCTGTGATCGGGATTCTGCGCTCCGCTCGCAAGCGGGGCCGGCGGTATGCTGCCGGCCCCGGTATCGATGTGACCGTCAGCGGCACATGAGAGCGAAGACCCCCCAGCCGAGGTATTCACGCTGGTACCTGGCGTAGCGGGCCGGTTCCTCGGACAGCTCGGCTCTCAGTTCGGCGGCCAACTCGTCATCGGGATTCCGGGCGAGCCAGCGTCGGATGTTGATCCACTGGGCGGCCTGATACCGATCCCAGCTGTCCTGGTCGGCAAGCATCATCTCGACGACGTCGTAACCCAGTTCGCCGAACTGCTCGATCAGCTCGGGCAGCAGCCGGAAGTCATCCTTGCCGCTGGCGAGGCACGCTTCGGCGGTGTGCTGGTCCGGGGGGTCCTGGCGCCAGTATGGTTCGCCGATCAGCAGGATGCCACCGGGGCGGAGGCTGCGACGGAGCAGATCGATCGTGCCGGCCACTCCGTTGCCGATCCAGGTGGCGCCGACGCACGCGGCGAGGTCGACGGGTTCGTCCGCGACATAGCCGGATGCATCGCCGTGAAGGAAAACCACCTGATCGGCAACGCCGAGCTCGGATGCCCGGGCACGGGCCCCGGCCGTGAACTCGGTGCTGATGTCCACTCCGGTCCCGACGATGCCGTGGGCGTGCGCCCAGGTGCACAGCATCTCGCCCGACCCGCTGGCGAGGTCGAGCACGCGTGTCCCGGGGGCCAAGTGCAGCGCCTGCCCCAGGGCAGCCAGCTTCTCGCTGGTGAACGGGTTGTGGATGCGGTGACTGCTCTCGCGAATGGTGAAGCTACGTGGAAGATCCACTGTTGGGATTCCTTACGTCCGATGAGGTCATGGCGTGCACGGGGAACGGCCTGTTGACGCAGGTCGCCGTTGCCTGGACCGTCATCAAATGCACCTCATCCGGACGTGGGAACTTCGAACCCCGGTGAGGCTAGGACGCACAAGTAACTGTGTCCATCGGTTTTCGCCCGCCCTGCCCCACACCTGACCCGACTCGAAGGGACTCGGCGTCTCGGTGATCTCGGCTGTCACCGACAGTGATGCGGGGAAGTCTCCCGAGTCGAGCCGCATGACCGGGACGCCCCGCGGTCGTGCAGCTCGTGGGCGGCAGGGTGGTGCCGGTGCTGGTGCCGTGACCCGGCACCTCCCTGATCTGTGCCCGGTGCTGCTGAAGAACTGGGTGGTCTGAGTGACCGGGTCCAGTTCGGTGCGCGCGTAGCCGGGAGCCATCGTCGTGCAGGAAGGCGGCCTCGCCCTCCCGTCGAGGGGAGGGCGGGGCCGGGTGTTCAGGTGGTGCGGAACCCTCCGGTTTTGACGCCGGTCACGAAGGACGTGAAGGCGTGGGCCGGGAGGTCCAGTACCGGGCCGCTCGGGTCCTTGGAGTCACGGACGGGGACCAGGCCGCGGGAGGCGACAAGGTTTGTGGCGACCTCAATGCAGTTGCCGCCGTTGTCGCTGTAGGAGGACGTGAACCAACGCGGGGTTTCGGTCGTCACGGGGTCTCCTTCGTGGTGCCGAACCGGCCGGTCTTGACGCCGGCCACGAATGACGTGAACGCGTGGGCCGGGAGGTCCAGCACCGGACCGCTCAGATCCTTGGAGTCACGGACGGGGACCACGCCGCGAGAAGCGACGAGGTTGGCGGCGACCTCGACGCACTGGCCGCCGTTGTCGCTGTACGAGGACGTGAACCAACGCGGGGTTTCGGTCGTCACGGGGTGCCCTTCGTGGTGTCGAACCCTCCGGTTTTTACGCCGGTCACGAATGAGGTGAAGGCGTGGGCCGGGAGGTCCAGCACCGGGCCGCTCAGATCCTTGGAGTCACGGACGGGGACCACGCCGCGGGAAGCGACGAGGTTGGCGGCGACCTCGACGCACTGGCCGCCGTTGTTGCTGTAGGAGGACGTGAACCAACGCGGGGTTTCGGTCGTCACGGGGTGCCCTTTCCTGGCTGGCTGATCATGGCCACAGACTCCGCCTGCGAGCAGGCTTCGGCCTGCAGTTGATGGTAGGCCGCCAGCATGGGTAGTACGAACGTGCTATCCCGTTCGAGATGACCCCGATGGGCGGACTCGGCGTACGACACGAGCGAGCGGTCCGGCAGCGTCAGTAGCGTCACCGGCAGGTCGAACGGGCGGCGGGCTCCCATGCTGAACGGGGCGATCTGGACGACCGTATTGGGCAGTTCAGCGAACTCGACAAGACGTGCCAACTGGGCCTTCATGACGGCCGGTTCGCCCATGGGTCGACGGATGCAGCTCTCGTCCAGCACCACGAAGGTCAAGGGCGGGGGCGTCCGGGCAAGCGAGGCTTGCCGCGTCGCGACGAGCGCGACCCGCTCGTCTGCCTGCTCGCTGGTGATGACCCCCCGTTTCACCGCGCTCTGAGCGAGCACGGCCGCGTACTCCGGTGTCTGGAGCAACCCAGGGATGACACCGACCTCGTACAGCCGGATCTCTGCCGCGCGTCCCTCTTGCTCGACGAACTGCGGAGAGCCGTCCAGCAGTGCCGTCTGCCGTACCGCGCTGCCCTGGCGTTCGAGTTGGCTGCCCGTGCCCAGTGCTCTGTCCGCAGTCCGCGCGAAGTGCGGAGTTGGAGATCTGCGACCGGTTTCGACCGCTGAAATATGCGTCCCGGAATAGCCCATCCGTTCGGCCAGTTCATCCTGGGTCCAGCCGCGCTCGTCTCTCAGCATGCGCAGACGCTGACCAAAAGCGGCCTTTGGTGACTTTTCCGGGTCCAGTTCTTTTCGGTTCACCGGTGACGCCTAACTATCCGAGCAAATAGCGCAGGTTGAAGACGGCTCGACTGTAGTCCACGCTGAACCCGCTTGGTAGTGGAATCACTACGGAGAGGAGTGGTCGTGTCCGGCAACAACGGCCCCACCGAGCGGCAGAAAACCCCCCGCCTTCCCACCCCCGGCACGCTGATGGTGGACGCCGACCAACGGGTCGGAGAGTTCCGCGGCGAGGCGTACGGATTCTGGTTCCTGCGCCCCGTAACAGGCGGAAAAGAATGGTCCGTTGCCCCCGAGGACGTACAACCGGCAAGCCCGGCACAGCGCTTGCACGCCGAGACGGCCCGTGCGAACGCGCGAAGCCGGGGTGAGGTGCTGTGACCGGCCCCACCCGCCGCAGCGGACCGGCGTCCCGTCGCCCGACCCCGTCCGAGAGGACCATCGCGCGTGAGGCGGCGCGTGCGGACAAGGACGCCATCATCGAGCGGTACCGGGCGCGCGAGCCGGTGCGCCGGATCGCCGACGCGTACGGCGTGACCGCGGGCTGGCTGGCGCTTCGGCTGGACGAATGGGGCGTCCCGCGCCGGCAACATCATGAGGCGCACCTGCACCGCCGGCCCGCCCAACGCCTGTTCCGCGGGCGCGAGCAGCGCCGGAGCGGGGATGAAGTGCGGGCGGCGCAGGCCGAGTTCACGAAGAGCCGTACGAGCGTGACCGCGCGCTACCGCGATGGGGAATCCGTCGCCTCCCTCGCCCGGTCGTTTCACGTGAGCCACGCGTGGGTCGCGGAACGGCTGGACGCGTGGGGCGTCTCCTGCTGGCCCCGGCCCGCCACGCGTGTCTGCGCGCGCTGTCTGCGGGAGACGGCCGAGGCGGTGCTCGTGGAGTGGATCGACACCGGAAGCGGACCCGGGGTCGAGGTATGGACGTGCCCGGAGCACGTGAAGGGATACAACCCGGACGAGAAGAGCCCCCGGCGCTGAGCCTCCGGGCCGCGGTGAGGCGCCCGAAAACCGGTGGAGTGGTGCCGCTGGGCGCCATTACCGTGCTGCCGAACCAAGTCGTCTGGGCAAGGACGTGCCGTTGTACACCTCGTGAGACACCCCGAGCGCTGATCTGTCGCGCGTCGCACCTGTGCGCCGCGCTGCTTCCTGCTGCGGACTTCTCACTGAAACCGGTGTACTTCTGTGCTCACCACCTGGGTCGTCATGCCCACCTGCCTGCCGCTCGTTCGCCGCCGCTGCCACGCGTGCGCGTCCGAACGCTTCCGGGCGAACGGAAAATTCCGCGTCAACGCACACCACAAGCTCATCGACGCCTGGCTCCTCGCGCTCTGTACCGCCTGCGGGGAAACTACGAAGCTCACGGTCCTGGAGCGGATGAACGTACGCTCCGTACGACCCGAGCTGCTGGACCGGCTGCACGACAACGACCTTGCTCTGGCAGCCGAGTTGCTTCAGGACCCGGCCGTACGGCGCCGCAACCGCATCGCCCTCGACTGGGACAGCGCCTGGCGCCTCGCCACCGGCGGACCGGATCACCTGGACCGCGAGGTGATCGACGTCTCGGTCCGCTTCACGGCGCGGATCCCCATCCGGCCGCTGCGGCTGATCGCGGAAGGCTGCTCCCTTTCGCGGACCGAGGTGGAGAGACTGCTCACGGAGGGCAATCTCGTATCGGCAGCCCGCCTGACCGGCAAACTCTCCGACGACTTCACCTTCACCCTCAAACGCTGAGCCCTCGCCGAACCCACGGGCCTGTCCGGCCACGACCCACCGGACAGGCCCTGGCGGGAGCGCGGAGGAGCCCGGTCAGCGGGTGTTCAGCGCGCGCCGCGCCGCGGTGATGACTCCTTGGGCGTCAGCCCCGTACACCGCGGACTCCTGCAAGGTCTTCCAGACCCGAGTCCGCCCATCGGGGTCAGTGGGAGCGTGGGGCCACTTTCAGTGCGTTCAGGTTCACCCCAGCGCTTCGATCGCCCTGAGGATCAGCGCACGCGCCTCCGCCCCGTACACGGCCAGCTCCGCAAGCCGGGCGAACGCCCGCAGGTAGATGTCCAGTTCGCCGGGTGCCGTGACGGTCACTTTCGCCGCAAGCAGCTCCACATGGATCCGTGTCTCGTCGAAGACGGTGAACTGCTCAAAAGGCCACATGGCGCCTTCCCTGAAGACACCGGCCGGGATGATGCCCAACGAGACGGATGGCAAGGCCATCGTGGCAAGCAGGTGGCCAAGCTGTCCGGCCATGACGTCCTTGTCGCCGATGCGGTGGTTGAGGACGTGCTCCTCGATCAGAGTCGCGAACCGGTGGTCGCCTTCTTGAAGGACCCGGGCACGTCGCATGCGCACGGCGACCGCTTCGCTGACGTCGTCCGGGGTGCCGCGGAATCCCGCGATGGTGCCCATGAGGGCAGTGGCGTAACCGGGTGTCTGAAGGTAACCGGGCATGACGTGGGAGGCGTACACGCGGAACGTACGGGTGCGCTCGTACAGCTTGGCGGAGGTCTCTGCCAACTGCTTCATGCCCGTGCGCTGGAGCCGCTTCCATTGCAGGTACATGGAGTCGGCCTGCCGGCTGGCCGCGATGATGTCGGGCGCCTGCTCGTCGGCCCCGCACGCTGTGCACCAGGCGCGTATGTCGGTGTCGGACGGGGCGGTTACGGCGTTCTCGATCCTGGAGGACTTGGCCACGGACCAGCCCGCCAGGCGAGCAAGTTCCTTGCTGGTGATGCCCGCGTCCAGGCGCAGCTCCCGCAACCGTGTCGCGAGAGCTGCGCGCGCTTCCTGCACGCCGGACGTGGGGAACGTGGGCATCCCGGTTACTTGACCTCGTACTGGTCGTGCGGGACGGCCCGCTCCCAGATCCGTTCGAACGCAGCCGCGTGCTGGTCGACCACGGCAGGCTCGTCGCACAGTTCCTTGCTGATCCACTCGCCGTCACCGGAGAAGTGGTGAACGCGCATCAGACGCCCGTCAAAGATCCACAGGTCGCTGCCGGGCACGAGCAGGTCCCATGCCTGACTCCGGGGCAGCCAGCGCACATGCTCGCCGGCCTCCAGATTGGCGCGGGTCTGGTAGTGCTCCCAGCGGATGTAGTCGGTGACCGGTTCGGAGATGATCCGGGCGCGGCGGATGGTTACGCCGCGGTCTACTGCGTTGGCGATGTCCTGGTGGAAGGGACGCCACCAGGAAGCCCTGTCGTCCCAGTCGACACGCCCGCCGTCCTGCCACGCCTCGAAGCGGGGGTTGCTGTAGTAGGCGTCCCGCATCTCCAGGTGGACGGCCGACTTCGTGGTCGCGGCGAGGAGTTCAGCGAACTCCGGGATCGAGTTCATCGCAGGCCTTTCGGAGGATCGGGATCATGCGGGCCGGGATCCTGATGACGGTTTCCCCGGGTGGGATGGGCGCCCGGGCCGGGGACAGAGCGTCGCAGGCCGCGGTCGTCTCCTCGTCGGCTCGGTAGCTCTGGACCAGCAGGTCTTCCGTATCCGGGTCCACCCAGACGGTGGGGCATCCGTCCTCGTCCGTCTCGGGGTCGATCCCGACGAAGTGAATGGTCATTGGTGGCTCGCCTCCCGCGCTGGTCGGTTGCAGCGATTTACACCACCGTCTTGCCTACGAATCACGCGGTCAAGAGTACGTATCGGCCACGGCCTGTGGCTACAACTGCCGTGTAATCCGGTGCAACTCCGTTGCCGGGTCCCTGAAGGAGTTCCTACCGTCGGCGGGTGAAGGACCCCCGCCCCGCTCAGCCCCGTACGGGGTGAGCGCCGAGGTGGGTGCATCACGGCACGGAGACCGTTTCTCCGACCAGGATCACCGGAGGTCAGCCATGGCCAGGACCAACCTGTACGAGTTGCCCGCAGCCGCCGACGCCCCCGCACGCACGTGGTGCGGAGGCAACCTCGGCGGCGACAACGAGACGTGCGTGACCACCACCCAACTGGCCGGTACGGACGCGTTCGCCGTCACCGACTCCAAGCCCGAGGGCTCCGGGCGCGAGCTGCGCATGACCGGCTCGGAGCTGGACACGTTCGCCGTCCACTGGGCCCGCGCCCGGGGTCTGACGCTCTAGCCTGACCGCCCACTTCACCGCACACCACGGGCCGCCCCGCATCGGCGGGTCGGCCCGTCCGGAGGACGCATGACCTGCCCCCGCAGGAGCTGGCCGGTCCTCTGGCCGACTGGCCCACCGAGCCCCGCGTGTACGCGCGCGGGCGCACGGCACTCGACAGCATCGTCACCGTCCGCTCCCTGCACGAGTGGATCGACACGGGATGCGTCCCAGCCGCCGAGGTCGCGGTCATGAAGGCCGGCCCCTCCAACCGGGAGGCCTTCAAAACCGACGGGCGTACCGACCCCGTCAAACTCCGCACGCTCTACGCGGACGGCCACACCATCCGTCTGGGCAACCTCCAGCGCGTCATCCCGGCCTTCGCGACCATGTCCAAGGCCATCCAGCGGGAGACCGGCTACAGCAACTACGTCCACGCCTTCCTCACCCCGGCCGGTGAACAGGGACTGCTGCACCACTGGGACCAGCAGATGGCGCTCATCGCACAAATCGCCGGCACCAAGACATGGCAGCTGTGGAAACCGGTGCACGAAGCCCCCATGCGCGAGTACCAGGAGTCGTTCCGGGTCTGGCAGCCCGACTTCATCCCCGCCTGGGAGGCTGCCGGGCCCGACCTGTCCATCGACCTTGAGGCCGGGCAGACCCTGCTGTTACCGAGAGGCTGGGTGCACAACCCGCACGTCCTGGGTCACACCGAGGACAGCGTCCACCTCACCTGTGCCATCCGCGAGCGCACCCCCTTGTGGCTCGCGGAAAAGCTCGTGGCCCGCGCGATCGAAGAACCAGATTTCCGGCGCGTCATCGCGCCCCGCGACCTGCTGGGCCCCACACTCACCGACCAACTGGACGAGACCGTCCAAGCGCTCAGGAAGTACCTCGACGGACTGGACCCGGCCGAGACCGCCGATCTCGTCCGTAAGGCGGCGCTGCACGAACTGGAGTACACCACCTGACCACCCCCATGTCGCCCCGCTCGCCCGTCACCCCCATGCGTACCGCGGGCACACTGCTCAGGACCGGTCCTGCCGCGGTCCGCTCCAGCCCCGGCGCTGCCGCCAGCCCACCTTGGTGAGCGCGTCCGTAGCAATCTGGGCTGCGTGCCGGGACAGGGCTCGTGGCGGGTTCCGATACGCGGCAGGGTCGGCGGTCCCAGGCCACCATAGACAGGCCGGTGCGGCTCGGCCTCCGCAGGGCGAGTGGTTCAGTGGTGGGGGTCGCCCACACAGCCCCGGCACACCCAGCGGCGCATGAGGCAGCAGAACCGGCCAGACCGTCCCGGAGGGCGTGAGACGGTCCCCTCATCGGCACAGAGACGTGCGGCTTCGCCGGCGAGCTTCGTGCGTTCTCCGCAAGCCGGGCGAACGCTCGCAGGTGAACTGCTCAAAAGGCCACATGGCGCCTTCCCCGGAGGCACCGGCCGGGATGATGCCCAGCGACACGGGTGGCAAGGTCATCACGGCAAGCAGGTGGCCGAGCTGTCTGGCGTCCAGACATACGAACGCCGTCGCGATCACCGCGCGGGCCCTCGGATCCGTACTGCTGACGGCGGTGCCCATACGCGCCGTGACGAGGGGCAGCAGATCCTCCTGGAACCGCAGTCGCATGCACGACGCCGAAGCCCTGAGCCAGATGCGCATGCCCGACTAAGGAGACCTGCATCGAGGTCCCCAAGTCCTCGATCACGGTCCTGCTGGAGGAAGACAGTGGACCTGATCACCCCCGCGCAGCGTGACGAGCTGTTCAACCAGTTCGAACGCGATGCCTTCCACCTGGAGTTGAGGGACGACTACGGGTCACCCATCGAGGACACGCCCTACGTCCGTTGGAAGAGGGGCGAGCCCGACGACTACGCCTGGACGACGCTGATGAAGCGCGTCACGGGCGAAGGCAAGATGGTGCGTCGCGTCCGTGTGGTCACCGAGCCGCACAGCCAGTACGTCATCTGGGAGCACTCGCTCACCCACCTCAACATCGAGATGGGCGAAGACATCCGCTGGCTGCCGCGACACCTGCTGCCCGAGGGGATCGCCTTCCCCGTACAAGGGAACGACTGGTGGCTGTACGACGATCGCCTTCTCGCCGTCGGCCACTTCGACCCCGGGGGGGGCGAGTGCTCGGGTCTGAGATCATCGAGGACCCTGACGCTGTGGCCGAGTGCATCCGCGTGCGCGACCTGCTCTGGGCCGTCGCCGTCCCACACGCCGAGTACAAGCCCTGACACATCAGGGTACGCCGGGTACGCCGGGTGCGGCGAGCACGACGACCACGGCGGGTACGGCGGGTACGGCGGGTACGGCGGGTACGGCGACCACAAGGGCTACGCCGACTCCCACTGCCACCTCGACCACAACGGCCACGACAACCCCCACGGCCGCGTCGAGTAGCGTGACCGCGGTCACCGGTGCTGCGGCGGAGGCGGGCCTGCCCGGTCCGGCGCGGGTCCACCCTGGTACTCCTCGGCTGTTTCTCGATCGGTTCGGTACCGCGGACGGCCGGGCCCGGTTCGTGCCCGTGTCGTATCGGCTGGCCGCCGAGGAGCCGGACGCCGAGTATCCGGTGCTGCTGACCACCGGGCGGGTCGTGGCGCAGTACCAGTCCGGCGCCCAGACCCGGCGGGTGGCCGAGTTGAACGCCGCCGCGCCCGGCCCGTACGTCGAACTGCACCCGCGGCTCGCGGCACGGCTGGGCGCGGCCGACGGCGACCCGCTGGCGGTGGTGTCCCGGCGCGGGCGCGCCGTGGCCCCCGCGCGGATCACGACCGCCATCCGGCCGGACACGGTGTTCATGCCGTTCCACTGGCCCGGCGAGGGCCGCGCGAACACGCTCACCAACCCGGCGCTCGACCCCACCTCACGCATGCCGGAGTTCAAGGTCTGCGCGGTACGTGTGGAGCGCGCGGAGCGCTGACGTCCCGGGCCGGCCAAGCGCCGTCCGCGATCAGCCGGCCGTGGGTCCGCAGCCGGGCGGCGACCGCCGGTGCGGCCAGGTACACCCAGGCGCGGACGGTGCTGCCGTCGCCGCGCAGGACGTCCCGGTCGACGCGTTCGTAGAGGCTGCGCGGGTCGCCCGGGACGTACTCCTCCAACCGGTCCAGTTCGACGAGGAGCCGCCGGTAGTCCTCGGGCCGCGCGGTGACCAGGTCGCCGTGCACGACTCCGGCCGGTTCCGCGACGGCGTACGGGTAGCCGGGGCCGTCGTACAGCACCGCACCGGTCAGGCGGCCGGGCTCCGCCACGGCGGTACGGCCCCGAAGGTACCGGTCGTGATGGCGGGCACCGGGGCGGAGGGTGCCGTAGACGAAGAACGGGAGCGCAGGGGACGTCACGGCAACGATTCTCCATCCCCCGCGCCCCCTGCCACCGCCCCGCGTGCCGCCGCCCTGGGCCCTGGCAGACCGCGGGGCCGGGCGCCGGCCGAGTGCGTCACCCGTTCTCACGCCCTGGGCGGGCCGCCGTTCGGGTGCTCTTCCGGTGTGGCGCGGCGCACGCCCTTGACCTGCCGGAACACAGGCCCCAGCGGGGGGCGCCCGGGGCCCGTACAACACCCGTTCACCGCATTTCTGACGGTATTTCAGGAAGCGGGGCGCCTCGGGCGGGCTTTACCTCGGTAGGGCAGGGACACGACCGACTCGGCGGCACAGGGGGTGTCGCGGGTCGTGGCCCCTGGGACGCGAGGGAGCACGATGCGACGCACAGCCCGCACGCTGACCGGTACCGCGCTCGCCGTCGCGGCAGCGGGTCTCGCCACCACGCCCGCCCACGGTGCCCGCCCCACCGACGCGGCGGCACACCCGCGCGACGCGCCGGGCGCCGCGGCGGCGGCCGGCAGCCTGGAGGTGTACCCGTCCACCGCGATCCCGGGCGGGCAGGTCACGGTGAACACCAAGGCGTGCGGCGGCACCGCGGCGGGCGACGCCACCGCGGTCGGCGCCGGCACCTTCACCCTGGCGCCCAGCGCCCACGAGGGCGACGCGATCGGCCAGTTCCGGGTGCCGCCGAGCGCGCAGCCGGGGACGTACGAGATCGTCGCCCGGTGCGCCGACGGCGACCGGCAGGTGACGGGCGATCTCATGGTGACGCTGTCCGGGGCGCACGGGCAGGTGCAACCGCACGGCAGCGTGAAGACGGGGGTCGGCGGCGCGCTCGGCTCCGACCCCGTACAGACCGCGGCAGGCGTGGCGGCCCTGGCTGTCGCCGCCGCGGGCGGTACCTGGCTCCTGCATCGCCGGGCGAGAGGCGACGGGATCTGACGGACACCCTCCGCTGTCCGTCCGCCGGTACCGCATCCCCTCCCCCTCCGGGTCCGACGCCCCTCGCGGCCCGGAGGGGGGTACGGGGTTTCCGTACCCGGGGTTCCGGGAGGCCCGGGGCTCCGGGAGGCCGGGAGGTTGGTATGCGCAGGATCGGGGACACCGCGATAGCCGCGGTCACCGTGGTCGCCTTCGGCTCCGGCGTCTGGCTGCTGGGCACCGCCCAACTGTCGGCGCCGCCGCAGCCCGCCGCCGCGGAGAGCCGCCCGGATCCGGCCGAGGAGCGGCTCACGGCGCCCGCGCTGCCGCCGTCCCCGCCCACCCGGATCCGTATCCCCTCCATCCGGGTCGACGCCCCGATGACGGGCCTCGGCCTGACGCCGTCCGGCAGCCTCGACGCACCGCCGACCGGGAACAAGAACCTGGCCGGCTGGTACGAGGCCGGCACCGCACCCGGCGAGAAGGGCACCGCGATCGTCGCCGGACACGTCGACACCGCCGAGGGCCCGGCCGTCTTCTACGCCCTCGGCGCGGTGAAACGGGGCGCCACCGTGGAACTGGACCGGCGGGACGGCAGCGTGGCGGTGTTCACCGTGGACGCGGTCGAGGTGTACCGGGCGAGCGACTTCCCCGACGAGACGGTGTACGGCGCCGCCGAGCGGCCCGAGCTGCGCGTCATCACCTGCGGCGGGGGCTACTCGAAGTCCACCGGCTACCAGGGCAACGTGGTGGTTTTCGCCCATCTGACCGGCAGCCGCTGAGCCGCTGGCGGCCGACAGGCACCCGGCTGTTCACGCCAGCCACTGCTGGTACGCCAGGTTCGCCACCAGCGCGAACACCACCGTCAGCAGCACCACCCGGACAAAGCCACTGCCCCGCTTCAGCGCGGTACGCGCACCGAGCATGCCGCCCGCCAGATTGAACACCGCCAACAGCAGGGCGAGCCGCCACAGCACCGCCCCCTGCCAGGCGAAGGTGACGAGCGCGCCCGCGTTGGTGCAGCAGTTGACGATCTTGGCGGTGGCGGAGGCGGTGACCAGGTCGAGGTGGAGGACCGCGGTGAGGGCGAGGACGAGGAAGGTGCCGGTGCCCGGTCCGATCAGGCCGTCGTAGAAGCCGATGCCGAGGCCGGCCAGGCCGATGGCCGCGAGGATCCGGCGTGGGGAGGCGGGGCCGGGGGACGGGGCGGTGCCGAAGGCCGGGCGCAGGATCACGAAGGCCGCGACGGCGAGCAGCACCACCATGATCACCGGCTTGAGCACGTCGGTGCTCATCCCGGCCGCGAAGAACGCCCCGGTCGAGGAGCCCGCGAGCGCGGCGAGACCGATACGGACGGCGGTGCGCACGTCCACGGGTGCCCGGCGGGCGTAGGTCACCGCCGCGCCCGTGGTGCCGACGATGGCGACCGCCTTGTTGGTGCCGAGGGCGGTGGCCGCGGGGGTGCCTGCGGGCAGGCCGAGCAGCAGCACCGGAAGCAGCAGGAGGCCGCCGCCGCCCACCACCGCGTCGATCCAGCCGGCCGCGAGGGCGGCCAGGCAGAGCAGGACGAGGACGGTCAGCGCTATGTCGGGCATGATCGTGACCCTACGGGAGGGAGGGGGTGCGCGGTCCACCCACCTGAGCCACCGCCTCCCGGCGGGGGCGGCGGTCGTCTTTCGGGTGCGGCAGCGTCGTGGTTTGTCGCGCAGTTCCCCGCGCCCCTGTGACTATCGCGCGCACCGGCCGTCAGATGGGTGCCGCGCAGACACGCCACCTTCTCCCCCGCCCGCCGCCGGCCACAGCCCCGCCCCCACTCCTCTGGCCCGCCGCCTGCCAGGACACGCGCCCCTCGTCACCAGCCCGCCGCCCGCCGCACTCCGCTCCCCCACCGGCCCTCACACCGGCGGGGCGGTGGGGCTGAGGGCAGCGTTCCTCGGGGGAAACAGGGGGGATGCCGCCGGGAAACGTCCGCGTCGCACGCTGCGTTGCATGACCTCGGACACGCGTGTGGTGGTGATCGGCGCCGGCCTCGCGGGCGAACGGCTCGCCCGTCGGCTCGCCGAGCTGGGCGCGTCCGCGCTGCTCGTCGGCGAGGAGGAGCACCGCCCGTACAACCGGGTCCTGCTCGCGGAGGTGCTGGCCGGCCGGTACGACCCCGAGGTGATCGCCCTGCCGGCGCCCGCGCGTCTCGTACGCGCCCGGGTCACCGGCATCGACCGCGCCGCGCGGCTGGTGCGCTGCGCGGACGGTTCGCAGATCGCATACGACACCCTCGTCCTGGCCACCGGCTCCAACCCCGTCCTGCCGCCGCTGCGCGGCCTGTTCGGGGCGGGCGGGCACGAACTGCCCGAGGGCGTGCACGCGTTCCGCACCATGGACGACTGCCTGGGCCTGGCCAAGGCGCTGCGGCCGGGCGTGCGGGCGGTGGTCGTCGGCGGCGGGCTGCTCGGCGTATCGGCGGCCCGTGCGCTCGCCGTGCGCGGCGCCCAGGTGGTCCTCGCCCAGCAGGCCGAACGGCTCATGGAGCGCCAGCTCGACCCGAACGCCTCACGGCTCGTGCTGCGCCACCTGACGGACCTGGGCGTCGAGGTGCACACCGAGTGCCGGGTGCGCGACGTGCACTCGACCGACCGCGCCACTCACTCAACCGACCGCACCATCCGCTCGACCGACGGCACCATCCGCTCGGCCAGCAGCACCATCCGCTCGACCGACCGCACCACTCACTCAACCGACCGCACCATCCGCTCGACCGGCGGCGCCGTCCGCTCCGTCGAGTTGGCCGACGGGTATGTCCTGGACGCCGATCTCGTGGTTCTCGCCTGCGGGGTGCGTCCGCGCGTGGGGCTCGCCGCGGGCGCGGGTCTCGCCGTCCGCCGGGGCATCCTCGTCGACGACGAACTGCGCACGTCCGACCCGCACATCCGTGCCGTCGGCGACTGCGTCCAGCACGCCGGCACAGTGTACGGTCTGGCCGCCCCGGCCCTCGAACAGGCCGACGCGCTGGCCGGGTTGCTCACCGGACGGCCCGGCTCGAAGTACACCGGCACCCGTTCGCTGACCCGGCTCACCCTGGCCGGGGACGGCTCGCCCTTCGACCTGGCCGCGTTCGGCGAGACCGAGCCACGCCCCGGCGACGACGTCGTACAGCTCGCCGACGCCACCCGCGGCACCTACCGCAAGGTCGTCGTCCGTGACGACCGCCTGGTCGGCGGGGTCCTGGTCGGCGAACTCGGCACCGTCGGCACACTCGCCCGCGCCTGGGAGGGAGCGGAGCCGCTCCCCGACGACGGCCCGCTGCTCCATCTGCTCACCAACGACGGAGGCTCCTGATGTCCACGACCGCACCCGGTGGGGACCGCCCCCGCCCCACGATCGTGCTCGTCGGCCACGGCATGGTCGGCCAGCGCTTCCTCGAAGCGCTCGCCGAGCGCGGCCTGACCGCCACACACCGCGTGGTCGTGCTGTGCGAAGAGCCGCGTCCGGCCTACGACCGGGTCCGGCTCACCTCGTACTTCTCGGGGCGTACGCCCGAGGAACTGTCCCTGACCGACAGGGAGTTCATCGCCGGCCACGGCATCGAACTGCACGTGGGCGACCCGGCGCGGAGCATCGACCGGGCGGCCCGCACGGTCACGGCCCGCTCCGGACTGACGGTCGGCTACGACGTCCTCGTCCTGGCCACCGGCTCCTACCCCTTCGTCCCGCCCGTCCCGGGCAAGGACGCCGAGGGCTGCTTCGTCTACCGCACCATCGAGGACCTGCTCGCCATCGAGGCGTACGCGACGTCGCGGGCGACGACGGGTGCGGTGGTCGGCGGCGGGCTGCTCGGCCTGGAGGCCGCGGGCGCGCTCAAGGGTCTCGGACTCACCAGTCACATCGTGGAGTTCGCGCCGCGGCTGATGCCGGTGCAGGTCGACGAGGGCGGCGGCGCCGCGCTGCTGCGCACCATCGAGGACATGGGTCTGGCCGTGCACACCGGCGTGGGCACGCAGGAGATCGTCGTCGGCGCGGACGGCGCCGTCACCGGCATGAAACTGTCCGACGGCTCCGAACTCGCCACGGACCTGGTGGTGTTCAGCGCCGGTGTGCGGCCCCGCGACCAGCTCGCCCGGGACGCGGGCCTCGCGGTCGGCGAGCGCGGCGGGATCGCCGTGGACGAGCGGTGCCGCACCGTCACCGACCGGCAGGTGTTCGCGATCGGCGAGTGCGCGCAGGCCGTCGACGGCCGGGTGTACGGCCTGGTCGCGCCGGGCTACGAACAGGCGACGACGGCCGCCGCCGCCATCGCCGAGGACGACTCGGAGCACCTGGCCTTCACCGGCGCCGACCTGTCGACCAAGCTGAAGCTGCTCGGCGTGGACGTGGCGTCCTTCGGCGATGCGCACGGCACGGCCGCGGACTGCCTGGACGTCGTCTACTCCGACTCCCGGTCCGGGCTGTACAAGAAGCTGGTCGTCGGCCGCGACGGCACGCTGCTCGGCGGCATCCTGGTCGGCGACGCGGAGGCGTACGGCACGCTGCGCGCACTGACCGGCACGGTACCGCCCGTCCCGCCGGAGCGTCTGGTGCTGCCGGCCGACGCGGCGGCCCCGGCCGCGCTCGGCCCGTCCGCGCTGCCCGACGAGGCGGTGATCTGCTCCTGCCACAACGTCACCAAGGGCACGATCCGCGGCGCGGTCACCGAACACTCCTGTACCAGCGTGGCCGAGGTGAAGAAGTGCACCCGGGCCGGTACGGGCTGCGGCAGCTGCGTCAAGGTGCTCGGCCAGTTGGTCACCGCCGAGTTGGAGGCGAGCGGCGTCGAGGTCGACAAGGGCCTGTGCGGCTGCTTCGCCCGAACCCGCGAGGAGCTGTACGAGATCGTCCTCGCGCTGCGCATCACCTCCTACCGGGAGCTGCTGGACCGCTACGGCCGCGAGGCGGCCCGGGGCGGCGACGGCTGCGAGACCTGCAAGCCCACGGTCGCCTCGATCACCGCCTCCCTCGCGCCCAGCATCGGCGCGGACGGCTATGTCCTGGACGGCGAGCAGGCGGCGCTCCAGGACACCAACGACCACTTCCTCGCCAACCTCCAGAAGAACGGCTCGTACTCGGTCGTGCCGCGCGTCCCCGGCGGTGAGATCACCCCGGAGAAACTGATCGTGATCGGCGAGATCGCCCGCGACTTCGGCCTCTATACAAAGATCACCGGAGGACAGCGCATCGACATGTTCGGCGCGCGCGTCGAACAACTGCCGCTGATCTGGACCCGGTTGGTGGACGCCGGCTTCGAGTCGGGGCACGCGTACGGCAAGGCGCTGCGCACGGTGAAGTCCTGCGTCGGCCGGACCTGGTGCCGCTACGGCGTCCAGGACTCCGTCCGCATGGCAATCGACCTGGAGCTGCGCTACCGAGGGCTGCGCTCGCCGCACAAGCTGAAGTCCGCGGTGTCCGGGTGCGCCCGCGAATGCGCCGAGGCCCAGTCGAAGGACTTCGGTGTCATCGCCACCGCGGGCGGCTGGAACCTCTATGTCGGCGGCAACGGCGGCGCGATGCCGCGCCACGCGGACCTGCTCGCACAGGACCTGAGCGACGCCGAACTGATCCGGCTGATCGACCGTTTCCTGATGTTCTACATCCGCACGGCCGACCGTCTGGAGCGCACCAGCGTGTGGCTCGATCGGATCCCGGGCGGCCTGGACCACGTACGGGAGGTGGTCGTGCACGACTGTCTCGGCATCTGCGCGGAACTGGAGTCCCTGATGGCGGACCACGTGGCGCACTACCGCGACGAGTGGGCGGAGACCATCAACAACCCGGAGAAGCTGGCCCGGTTCGTGTCCTTCATGAACGCCCCGGACACCCCCGACCCGGTCGTCGGCTTCGTCCCGGAACGCGACCAGATCAAGCCCGATCTGCCGCTGCTGTCCATCGGCATACGGCGCACACCGGCACCGGAAGACGCCCTGGAAGGAAGCTCCCCGCGATGACCCTGGCACCGGAGACGACCGATCTGAAGGTCCAACTGCGGCTGGCGAAGGACTGGTTCACGGTCTGCGACATCAGCCTGCTCACCCCGGGCCGCGGGGTGGCGGCGCTGCTGCCCGACGGCCGCCAGGTGGCCGTCTTCCGCGACCGGGCGGGCCGGCTGTACGGCATCGACAACCGTGATCCGTTCGGCGGCGCGGCCGTCCTCTCCCGCGGCTTGACCGGCAGCCACGAGGGACGCCCCTTCGTCGCCTCCCCCCTGCTGAAGCAGCGCTTCGACCTGACCTCCGGGCAGTGCCTGGACGACACGTCGGTACGGGTGACGACGTACGAGGTACGCACCGCGTAACGGCCAGGCCCCGGGTTCCCCACGGGGCGTGACGTACGAGGTACACA
>NZ_JBEPAP010000006.1:165550-209615 GCF_040298665.1 Streptomyces sp. NPDC001508 | reverse complement strand
ACGACACCGCGCAACGGCCAGACCCCAGGTTCCCCACGGGGCGTGACGTACGAGGTACACACCGCGCAACGGCCAGACCCCAGGTTCCCCACGGGGCGTGACGTACGAGGTACACACCGCGCAACGGCCAGACCCCAGGTTCCCCACGGGGCGTCCGGCGCGCAGCCGGAGGGGCGGCACCCCCGCACACAGGGTGCCGCCCCTCCTTCTGGTGGGCCGGAGCCGCCGTCGATCGGTGAGGGTCGGGGACCGTCGGCGGCTCCGGGGCCTGGGCGGGGCGGCGAGGGCCGCCGTCCCGCGGGCCTGCGGTCAGCGGTGGTCGCTGCCCGCCGACTGGGTGGCGGCACGGCCGGCCTCCAGCCGGGCGACCGGGATGCGGAACGGGGAGCAGGAGACGTAGTCCAGGCCCACCTCGTGGAAGAAGTGGACCGACTCCGGGTCGCCGCCGTGCTCGCCGCACACGCCGAGCTTCAGGTCCTCGCGGGTGGCGCGGCCCGCCTTCGCCGCCGCCTGCACCAGAGAGCCGACGCCGTCCTTGTCGATGGTCTCGAACGGGCTGACGCCGAAGATGCCCTTCTCCAGGTAGGCGGTGAAGAAGGACGCCTCGACGTCGTCGCGGCTGAAGCCCCACACCGTCTGGGTGAGGTCGTTGGTGCCGAAGGAGAAGAACTCGGCGGCCTCGGCGATCTGGCCCGCGGTCAGCGCGGCACGGGGCAGTTCGATCATGGTGCCGATCGCCAGCCTCAGCCCGGTGCCGGTCGCCTGCTCCACCTCGGCGATGACCCGGTCGGCCTCCTCGCGGACGATCTCCAGCTCCTGGACGGTGCCGACGAGCGGGATCATGATCTCGGCGCGCGGGTCGCCCTTGGCGTTCCTGCGTTCGGCCGCGGCCTCCGCGATCGCCCGGACCTGCATGCTGAACAGGCCGGGGATGACCAGGCCGAGGCGGACACCGCGCAGGCCCAGCATGGGGTTCTGCTCGTGCAGCCGGTGCACCGCCTGGAGCAGCCGCAGTTCGTTCTCGTGCGGCTCCTGCCGGGACTCCGCGAGCGCCACGCGCACCGACAGTTCGGTGATGTCGGGCAGGAACTCGTGCAGCGGCGGGTCGAGCAGCCGGACCGTCACCGGCAGCCCGTCCATCGCCTCGAACAGCTCGACGAAGTCCCGCTTCTGGAGCGGCAGGAGCTGCTTCAGCGACTCCTCGCGCTCCGCCTCCGTATCGGCCAGGATCAGCCGCTCCACCAGCTCACGCCGGTCGCCGAGGAACATGTGCTCGGTGCGGCACAGGCCGATGCCCTGGGCGCCGAAGCGCCGGGCCCGCAGCGCGTCCTCCGCGTTGTCGGCGTTGGCGCGCACCCGCAGCCGGCGCTTGCGGTCGGCGAACGCCATGATCCGGTGCACGGCCTCGACCAGTTCGTCGGCGTCGTCGGCGCCCGCGTGCATCCGGCCCTCGAAGTACTCCACGACCGGGGACGGGACCACCGGGACCTCGCCGAGGTACACCTTGCCGCTGGAGCCGTCGATGGAGATCACATCGCCCTCCTCGACGACATGCCCGCCCGGCACCGTCATCCGGCGCCGCTTGGTGTCGACCTCCAGGTCCTCCGCGCCGCAGACACAGGTCTTGCCCATGCCGCGCGCGACCACGGCCGCGTGCGAGGTCTTGCCGCCGCGGGAGGTCAGGATGCCCTCGGCCGCGATCATCCCGTCCAGGTCGTCGGGGTTGGTCTCGCGGCGGACGAGGATGACCTTCTCACCCGAGCGGGACCACTTGACGGCGGTGTAGGAGTCGAAGACCGCCTTGCCGACCGCGGCGCCCGGCGAGGCCGCGATGCCCCGGCCGACCTGCTCGGTCTTGGCGTGCTCGTCGAACCGCGGGAACATCAGCTGGGCGAGCTGGGCGCCGGTGACCCGCTGCAGCGCCTCGGTCTCGTCGATCAGGCCCTGGTCCACCAGCTGGGTGGCGATACGGAAGGCGGCGCCGGCGGTGCGTTTGCCGACGCGGGTCTGCAGCATCCACAGCTGGCCTCGTTCGATGGTGAACTCGATGTCGCAGAGATCCTTGTAGTGGTTCTCCAGGATCTCCATGATCTGCAGGAGCCGGTCGTACGACGGCTTGTCGATGTTCTCCAGCTCGGCCAGGGCCACGGTGTTGCGGATGCCCGCGACGACGTCCTCGCCCTGCGCGTTCTGCAGGTAGTCGCCGTAGACGCCCTGGTGGCCGCTGGCCGGGTCGCGGGTGAAGGCGACTCCGGTGCCGGAGTCGGGGCCGAGGTTGCCGAAGACCATGGAGCAGATGTTGACGGCGGTGCCGAGGTCGTGCGGGATGCGCTCCTGACGGCGGTAGAGCCTGGCCCGGTCGCCGTTCCAGGAGTCGAAGACCGCCTTGATAGCGAGGTCCATCTGCTCGCGCGGGTCCTGCGGGAAGTCGCGGCCCGTCTCCTTCTTGACGATCTTCTTGAAGGTGCCGACGACCTTCTTCAGGTCCGCCGCGGCAAGCTCGGTGTCGACCGTGACCTGCTTGGCCTCCTTGGCCTTGTCGAGGGCGTCCTCGAAGTGGTCGCCGTCGATGCCGAGGACGGTCTTGCCGAACATCTGGATGAGCCGCCGGTAGGAGTCCCAGGCGAACCGCTCGTCGCCGGCCTGCTCCGCGAGGCCGCGCACGGATTCGTCGGACAGGCCGATGTTCAGGACGGTGTCCATCATGCCGGGCATCGAGAACTTCGCCCCGGAACGGACCGATACGAGGAGGGGGCTGTCGGCCTGTCCGAGCTTCTTGCCCATGGCCGCTTCGAGGGCTTCGAGGTGCGCACTCACCTCGTCACGCAGTGCCGCCGGCTCCTCACCGCTGTCGAGGTAGACCTTGCAGGCCTCGGTGGTGATGGTGAAGCCCGGGGGGACCGGGAGACCGAGATTGGTCATCTCGGCGAGGTTCGCACCCTTTCCGCCCAGGAGGTCCTTGAGGTCCTTGTTGCCCTCGGTGAAGTCATAGACGAACTTCACGCTCTCAACGCTTTCGCCCGACGCGGGTGCCTGAGGATCTTTGTTTTCCGACACGGGACTCGACTCCTTGAGGCCGCGGTGGCTGCCCTGACGGCGAGGAACATACCCAGATCGAAGGCACCTGGGTACGTCCACTCGCGCGTCATACGCCCGTAACCAGCCGTCCGCCACGGGATCGAAAGTCAAGGACGGGCAAGCATCTGGCAGCCGATGTTTTCACTTCTCGAACGGATGGAGGGCCTTCGCGCCTCACACCCTGCTCATACGAGCGGGTCGAGGCACGTCTGATTTCGTCCGATGAACGATCAAGGGGTGGCACCGAGTGCCACCCCTTGGAGAAGTGCAGCCGTCCATGATCCGCTCATCTGAGCGCAACCCATATCAAGGGTGGCGAGAATCACGCTGCCACACCCAGCCAGATTTCACCATGCGGACGCCCAGCACAGCCGGGGCCGACGGCGCCCGAAGGGGCGCGAGGAACCGTGCGACAAAGCTGCGCGGGGAATCGCGCGACCAGCCATGCCGGCGCGGCAGCCGACGGACGACAGGTGCCCCGAAGGGGGCGCGGGGACTGCGCGGCCAGCGACAAGGACTCCCCCGGCGCCGGCTGCTCGGCCGACGGCACCCGCCCGAGCGGGCCGGTCATGGCGGCCGGGGCCCAGGCCACGCGCACGACGTGCTGGGCCGCACGGCGTGGGTCGCACGCACGGTGTGGCGGGACTGCGTCGTGCGCACGCCGCTCGGGCCGGACGTACGCGGCGCTGCCCGGACAGACGGCGGCCGATCTGCGGGACCGCTTCCGACGGGACCTCTGGATGCGGGAGCGCTCCTTCCCGGCCCTCGCGCCAGCCGACGAGGGCCGGCCGGTGGACGTGCCGGCCTCGGACGCCGGGCGTCTGCCGTGGTCCGGGCCGCTGGACGAGGAGTACGGCGAGCAGGTGGGGCGCTGGCGCCTGGAACCGGACTTCTTCTCCGGCTGGGGCGTCCGCACGCCGGCCTCCGGCCAGCCCGCCCGCCATCCGCTGTCCCACCATCGCGAGTCGGTCCGGCCGTACGACAACGCGCTGATCGCCCGGGGCCTGGTCCGCCATGGCCTGCACGACGGGGCACGCACGGTCGCCCACGCCCTGGTCGACGCGGCCACCGCGACCGGTCACCGGCTGCCGGAAGCGCTCGCGGGGTACGGCCAAGGCCGCCACGTGGAGCCGGTACCCCATCCGTACGCCTGCGTACGGGAATCACGGTCGGCGGCGGCCCCGTCGGCCCTGCTCACCGCGGTGGGCGGGGCGTAGTCGACGGGTTGACCGGGCGTTTGCCCGGTGTTTGCCGAGTGCTGTGAACGGGAGCGGGCGGGGAGCCGTACGGGATGGCGGCGGGCCAGGCGGGCCGGGAACTCCCGGCCAAGCCCAGCCTCCCCAGCGTGGCCCGCCGCCCAGCACGGGCCGCGCGCGAAAGGACCCCCGGGTTGCCCCAGCACATGACCACACGCCAGGCACCGGCAACCTCCGGAAACCCGGAGCCCGAGCCCAACACCCCACCGGAGCCGCCGCAAACCGAGGCCGGTACGAAGGAGACAGCGGCCTCGCAGGAAACCCCGGAACCGGCCACCCCTGAACCGGCGGATGCCGAGGACGGTACGCCGACGACAGCCCCACCCACGGCCACTGAACCGGCGCAGTCGGCCAAGGGCACACCCGGAGGCGGTCCGGAGGACGCGGGGCCGACGCCCCCCGAGGCCGAGCCCCGGACCAACCCCAGCGCCGAAACCGACCCCGCAACCGTCTCCGGGCCAAGGACCGGGAACGGCGAGGCCCCCCGAACCCAGCGCCAAGTTGAGGACGGGGCCGAGCCCGACCAGGCCGGAGCCAAGCCCAAGCCAAGCCCCGGAACCAGGCCCGAAACCCGAACCGAGTCCGAAGGCAAGGCCGGGGACGAGTCGGGGGGCGGGGACGCGGGCGAGGCCTCTGCCGGAAACCGGCCCGAGGTCGAAGCCCAGGGCGGGCAGGTCGGGACCGAGCCCGAGGCAGGGACCGGGGACAAGCCCAGGCCCGCAGCCGAAGACCGGCCCGCGAGCAAAGACGAGGACGGGCAGCCCGAGGCCACGGGCGCATCGACAGGCGGGGGCGAGTCCCGAACCGAGCGCCGGACCAAGCCCGAAACCGAGGCCGGGGACGAGTCGGGGGGCGGGGACGTCGGCGAGAGCCCCGTCGCGAGCCAGCCCGAGACCGAAGGCCGGGACGGGCAAGGCGGAGCCGGGGAAGGGTCGGCGAGTGGGGGCGAGGCCGAGAAGCGTAGGGCCGGGGGTGCCTTTTCACGTTGGGGGCGCGGGATACGAAGGTGGCGGGGGACGCATCCCCGCGCGGAGCGGGGGGTGTCCGTCGGGGTCACCCTGGTCTGCGCGGGGCTGGTGGTCGGGGCGCTGGTGTTGCCGAACAGCGTCGTCGGGCTCGGGCCCATGAAGTTTCTGCGGATACCGGGCGAGGCGGTCATCGGCGCCGCCTTGGCCCTGGCGCTGCCGCGCAGGCCGCGCATGGCGCTCGCCGGTCTCGCCGGGGCCGCGCTCGCCGCGCTGACCGTGCTGAACCTCCTCGACATGGGCTTCAACCAATACCTCGGCCGCAGCTTCAACCTCGTCCTCGACTGGAGCCTGCTCACCGACGCCGAGTCGTATCTGGAGGACTCCCTCGGCCGCACCGCCACCCTCGCCGCCATGGCCGGCGTCGCCGTCCTGGTCCTCCTGCTGTTCGTGCTGCTCAGCCTGGCCACGATCCGCCTGGCCAACCTGGTGGCCCGGCACGGCGGCCGGGCCACCAGGGGCGCCCTGATCGCCGCCGTCGCCTGGATCACCTGTACCGCCTTCGGCCTGCAGATCTCCGGCGTGCCGATCGCCGCCGACCGTACCGCCACGGCCGTGCAGATCCAGGCCCACCGGGTGGCGGACACGCTCAGGGACGAGGCGGAGTTCCAGAAGGTGGCCAAGGTGGACGCCTTCGGGAACACGCCTCCCGACCAGTTGCTGACCGATCTGCGCGGCAAGGACGTGATCTTCACCTTCGTCGAGAGCTACGGCCGCAGCGCGATCGAGGACCCGATCATGGCGCCCGGCGTCGACAAGTCCCTCACCGCGAACACCGCGGCCCTGGCCAAGGCCGGCTTCCACGCGAAGAGCGGCTGGCTGACCTCGGCGACGTACGGAGGCAACAGCTGGCTCGGCCACTCCAGCACCATGTCGGGCCTGTGGATCAACAACCAGCAGCGCTACCGCACCGTCATGGCCAGCGACCACCTCAGTCTCACCAAGGCGTTCCAGAAGAGCGGCGCCTGGGACACGGTCGGCGTCATGCCGGGGGTGCAGAAAGGCTGGCCCGAGCAGCGCTGGTTCGGCCTCGACAAGGTCTACAACGCCTTCCAACTGGGCTACCAGGGACCCAAGTTCAGCTGGTCGACGATGCCCGACCAGTACGCGCTCGAACAGTTCCAGCAACGGGTGCACGGCAAGCACCGCGACAAGCCGCTGATGTCGGAGATCATCCTGACCTCCAGCCACCAGCCCTGGGCGCCGGTCCCGAAGCTGGTCGACTGGGACCGGATCGGGGACGGCTCGGTCTTCCGGGACATCGAGGCGGCGGGCAGCAGGCCGGCCGATGTCATCGCCGACACCACGAAGTCCCGTGCGGAGTACGGCAAGTCGATCCAGTACTCGGTGACCGCCCTGGCCCAGTGGCTGGAGCGCTACGGCACCGACGACACGGTGCTGGTCTTCCTCGGCGACCACCAGCCCATCGCCCGGGTCAGCGGCAACCACGCCAGCCGCGACGTGCCGATCTCCGTCGTCGCCAAGGACCCCAAGGTCCTTGACAAGATCGCGAGTTGGGGCTGGACCGATGGACTGCGCCCGGCGCACGACGCACCGGTCTGGAAGATGAGCGCCTTCCGCGACCGCTTCCTGACGGCGTACGGCTCGACACCCCACCCGAAGGAGAACTGACCGCCCCATACCGAACAAGGGCCGGCCCGGCGGGGTGCCCCGCCGGGCCGGCCTGCCTCAGGGCGCCTCCATCGCCGCGCGCGCCGCGTCGACGAACCGCTCCAGGCAGACCGCGTAGGACTCCCGGGCCGTCTCGAAGCGGGACCGGGCCTCGGGCTCGCCCCGCGCCACCTGCCACAGGGACCTGCTGACCTCGGTCGCCGCGCCGAGCAATGTCCGCGCCGCCGAGGCCGCCCCGGCGGGGCCCTCCAGGGCAATGGTCCGCACGCAGCGCATCAGCGGGGCGTACGCCTCCCGCACGGACCGCCGCAGTTCCTGGATCCGGGCCAGGTAGGCGTCGCCGTCGCCGAGTTGGAACCCGGCGTCCACCACCTTGCGGTACAGCTCGCTCATGTCGTGGGCCCGCGCCATCAGCTCCAGATAGGCGGCCCGCCGTGACTCCCGTACCCGTCCCGCCCGTTCGGCCGCCGCCGATGCCTCCGCCTGTGCCCTGGCCGCCCGGACGTTGCCGAGGTTGGTCACCCAGCTCGCCACCACGGCCGTGGCGCCGGTGAGTGCCGCGACCCACACCGCGCTGTCCCCCACGCCGCCCAGTCTCGGACGGGCGGCGTGGGGCTGTCGAGAGGGCGTCAGCCGCCCGAGGTGTCCAGTTCGGCGTCGCCGGTGACGCCCGCGCAGTCGTACGGGTCCGTCAGCCAGCCGTCCGGCAGGACCACCCGGTTGTTGCCCGAGGTACGGCCGCGGGGGCCGTCGGCGCCGGCGGGCCAGGGCTGGTCGAGGTCCAACTCGTCCAGGCCGGCCCGGAGTTCGGCGAGGGACGAGGTGATCGCCAGGCGCTTGCGCATCTCCGAGCCGACCGCGAAGCCCTTGAGGTACCAGGCGACATGCTTACGGAAGTCGATCACGCCCCGCGCCTCGTCGCCGATCCACTCGCCGAGCAGGCCCGCATGCCGGACCATGACGTCGGCGACCTCGCGCAGGGTCGGCCGCATGATGTCCTGCGCACGCCCCTCGAAGGCCGCGACCAGGTCCGCGAACAGCCATGGCCGGCCGAGGCAGCCGCGCCCCACGACCACCCCGTCGCAGCCGGTCTCGCGCACCATCCGCAGCGCGTCCTCGGCCGACCAGATGTCGCCGTTGCCGAGTACCGGTATCTCCGGCACATGCTCCTTGAGCCGGGCGATGGCCGCCCAGTCCGCCGTGCCGCCGTAGTGCTGGGCGGCGGTGCGGCCGTGCAGCGCTATGGCGGTGACGCCCTCCTCGACCGCGATCCGCCCCGCGTCGAGGTAGGTGAGGTGGTCGTCGTCGATGCCCTTGCGCATCTTCATGGTCACCGGCAGGTCGCCCGCGCCGGCGACCGCCTCGCGCAGGATCGCCCGCAGCAGGTTGCGCTTGTACGGCAGGGCCGAGCCGCCGCCCTTGCGCGTCACCTTGGGCACCGGGCAGCCGAAGTTCAGGTCGATGTGGTCGGCCAGGCCCTCCTCCGCGATCATGCGGACGGCCTTGCCGACGATGGCCGGGTCGACGCCGTACAGCTGGATCGAGCGCGGCTTCTCCGTGGCGTCGAAGTGGATCAGCTGCATGGTCTTCTCGTTGCGTTCGACCAGCGCCCGTGTCGTGATCATCTCGCTCACGAACAGTCCTCTGAGGCCGCCCGCTCCCGCCGTCGAGCCGCCTTCGGCGAAGGACCGGCACAACGTACGGAAGGGCGCGTTGGTGATCCCGGCCATGGGGGCGAGCACGACGGGCGGCTGCACCGTGTGCGGGCCGATCCGCAGAGGGGACACGAGGGTGGTCGACGGCGTGGGCATGGCCCCATTGTCCCGTATTCCGGCGGGTGCTCGTCCGTGCCTGTGGACAACCCGGGCCACGACCCCTGCATAAGCCATTAGTTAGACGCACTATCGATATGGGCGTACGCTGGAACCCATGCACCAGCTCAGCCCCCGCCGACGGTCGCTTGTCCTGGCGATCTGCTGTATGAGTCTGCTGATCGTGAGCCTGGACAACACGGTCCTGAACGTGGCCCTGCCGTCGATGCAGCGCGAACTGCACACCACCACCTCAGGGCTCCAGTGGACCATCGACGCGTACACGCTGGTGCTGGCCTCGCTGCTGATGCTGGCCGGCTCCACGGCCGACCGGATCGGCCGCAAACGGGTCTTCATGGCGGGCCTCGTGGTGTTCACCGCCGGCTCACTGCTGTGCTCCCTCGCGCCGAACCTGGAGTCGCTGGTCGCCTTCCGCATGGTCCAGGCCGTCGGCGGTTCGATGCTCAACCCGGTCGCCATGTCGATCATCACCAACACCTTCACCGACTCGCGTGAACGCGCCCGCGCCATCGGCGCCTGGGGGGCCGTGGTCGGCATATCCATGGCCGCGGGCCCCCTCGTCGGCGGCCTGCTGGTGGAGGCCGTCGACTGGCGCGCGATCTTCTGGATCAACATCCCGATCGGCCTCGCCGCCCTGCTGCTCACCCTGCGCTACATCCCCGAGTCCCGCGCCCCGCACGCCCGTCGGCCCGACCCGGTCGGCCAGCTGCTGGTGATCACCCTGTTCGGCGCGCTGACCTACGCCATCATCGAGGCGCCCCACTCCGGCGCCGGCACGGTGCTGCCCTTCGCCGCCATCGCCCTGATCGCCCTGCTGGGTCTGCTGCGGTACGAGCCCCGACGCCCGGAACCCCTCATCGACCTGCGGTTCTTCCGTTCCGCGCCGTTCAGCGGTGCCACGGTCATCGCCATCAGCGCATTCGCCACGCTGGGCGGCTTCCTGTTCTTGTCCACCCTGTACCTACAGAGCGTGCGCGGCCTTGACGCCCTGCACGCCGGCCTGTGGATGCTGCCCATGGCCGCGCCCACATTCCTGTGCGCGCCGCTCTCCGGGCGGCTCGTCGGCAGCCGTGGGCCGCGGCTGCCGCTGCTGATCGCGGGCGTCGCGATGACCGCGGGCGGCGTGCTGTTCGCCGCGTTCGACGCGGAGACCTCGGACCTCAGCCGGCTCGCCGGTTACGTCCTGTTCGGCATCGGCTTCGGCTTTGTGAACGCGCCGATCACCAACACCGCGGTCTCCGGCATGCCGCGGGCCCAGGCCGGGGTCGCGGCGGCCGTCGCCTCCACCAGCCGGCAGCTCGGGCAGACGCTCGGGGTCGCGGTGATCGGATCCGTGCTCGCGGCCGGCGTCGGCGCGTCCGCTTTCGCACCGGCCTTCGTCGACGCGGCGCGGCCGGGCTGGTGGATCCTCACCGCGTGCGGGGGCGCGGTGCTTGTCCTCGGCGCGCTGACCAGTGGGCGCTGGGCGCGGGGGACCGCGGAGCGGGTCGCCTCGCGGCTGGCGTCGACGGAAACGCTCCGCTTGGCGCGCGGGGCTTCTGTGGCCGTCGGTCGGCTGCCGGGGCGGCCCCCTTCGGGGACATCAGCCGACCGCTGACCGCGGCACCGTCGTGGTTGATCGCGCGCGCCCCTTCGGGGACATCAGCCGACCGTTGACTGACCCAGCGTCATGGTTGATCGCGCGCGCGCCTCCGGGGACATCAGCCGACCGTTGACTGCGGCACCGTCGTGGCTGGGCGCACAGTTCCCCGCGCCCCTTCGAACTTCGAGGGCGACTGACGTCCCTTGGCTGGCCCGCCGTCGTGGTTGATCGCGCAGTTCCCCGCGCCCCCTCCGGGGGCAACCACCGTCCGTTGACTGACCCACCGTCGTGGCTGGGCGCGCAGTTCCCCGCGCCCCCTCCGGGGGCAACCACCGTCCGTTGACTGACCCACCGTCGTGGCTGGGCGCGCAGTTCCCCGCGCCCCTTCGAGGGCGACTGACATCCCTTGGCTGGCCCGCCGTCGTGGTTGGTTGCGTTGTTCTCCGTGGACCTTTCTCGGCCCACGTGCGGACGGATGCGGGATGCCCAGCCCCCATGAACGAGGGCCGAGGGGGCTGGGCCGGGGGTGGGGCGGGGGCGGCAGGCCCCGGGGTGGTGTCCAGGGCGCAGGTGCGCCCTGGGCGGGGCGGGGTTTCCGGTGGGGGCTAGCTGCCCAGGAGGCGGGTGGACAGGTAGGTTTCGATCTGGTCCAGCGACACGCGTTCCTGCTTCATCGAGTCACGCTCGCGGACCGTGACCGCGTCGTCGTCCAGCGTGTCGAAGTCGACCGTCACGCAGTACGGCGTACCGATCTCGTCCTGGCGGCGGTAGCGGCGGCCGATGGCGCCGGCGTCGTCGAACTCGATGTTCCAGTGCTGGCGCAGCGTCTGGGCGAGGCCCTTGGCCTTCGGGGACAGCTGCGGGTTGCGGGACAGCGGGAGCACGGCGACCTTCACCGGGGCGAGCCGGTGGTCGAGCCGCAGCACCGTGCGCTTCTCCATCTTGCCCTTGGCGTTGGGCGCCTCGTCCTCGACGTACGCGTCGAGCAGGAAGGCGAGCATCGCACGGCCGACACCGGCCGCCGGCTCGATGACGTACGGCGTCCAGCGCTCGCCGGCCTCCTGGTCGAAGTAGGACAGGTCCTGGCCGGAGGCCTTGGAGTGGGCGCCCAGGTCGTAGTCGGTGCGGTTGGCGACACCCTCCAGCTCGCCCCACTCGTTGCCGCCGAAGTTGAAGCGGTACTCGATGTCGGCCGTGCGCTTGGAGTAGTGGGAGAGCTTCTCCTTCGGGTGCTCGTACCAGCGCATGTTCTCCTCACGCAGGCCGAGGCCCGTGTACCAGCTCCAGCGCTGCTCCATCCAGTACTCCTGCCACTTCTCGTCCTCGCCCGGCTTGACGAAGAACTCCATCTCCATCTGCTCGAACTCGCGGGTGCGGAAGATGAAGTTGCCCGGCGTGATCTCGTTGCGGAACGACTTGCCCATCTGGGCGATGCCGAACGGCGGCTTGCGGCGCGAAGTGGTCTGCACCTGGGCGAAGTTGGTGAAGATGCCCTGGGCGGTCTCCGGGCGCAGATAGGCGACCGAGCCGGAGTCCTGCGTCGGGCCGAGGTGGGTGGACAGCAGGCCCGAGAACTGCTTGGGCTCGGTGAACTGGCCCTTGTTGCCGCAGTTGGGGCAGTTGACGTCCGCGAGGCCGTTCTCCGGCATGCGGCCGTGCTTGGCCTCGTACGCCTCCTCCAGATGGTCCGCGCGGAACCGCTTGTGACAGGCGGTGCACTCGGTCAGCGGGTCCGTGAAGGTCGCGACGTGGCCGGAGGCCACCCAGACCTCGGGGGCCAGGATGACGGACGAGTCGAGACCGACCACGTCCTCGCGCGACGTCACCATGTAGCGCCACCACTGGCGCTTGATGTTCTCCTTGAGCTCGACACCCAGGGGCCCGTAGTCCCAGGCGGCACGCTGGCCGCCGTAGATCTCACTGCAGGGGAATACGAAGCCACGGCGCTTGCTCAGGCTGACGATGGTGTCGATCTTGTCGGCGGCCACGGTGCTCTCTTCATTACGACGACGGGCGACGAAGCGAGGTGCTTCCAGCGAATGCCTCAGGTTACCGGCGCAGGCTCCCCCTCGACCAAATCGGTGGGCCCCTCAGGACCCCGAGGGAGTTTGTTGACAACCGTTTCCATATTTGCTGAAAATGACTGTCATGAACGTACGACGACGCCTGATACCCACCGCCGCGGCGACCGCGGCCACCGCCCTCGGCATAGCCACCCTCTCCGCCTGCTCCGGCGACAGCTCCGCGGCGGGTGACACCGGCAAGTTCGACGTCGTCGCGTCGTTCTACCCCATGGCCTTCCTCGCCGAGCAGATCGGCGGCGACCACGTCCACGTCACCAGTCTCACCCAGCCCGGCCAGGAACCGCACGACCTGGAGATCAGCGCCAAGCAGACCGCGCAGCTCCAGGAGTCCGACGCGGTGCTCTACCTCAAGAGCCTCCAGCCCTCCGTCGACGACGCCGTCGCCCAGTCCGAGATCAAGACGAAGATCGACGCCGCCTCCCTGACCACCCTGGAGGAGCACGGCAACGAGGTCGGCGGGCACGCGGCCGAGCACGACTCCCACGAGGGCGAGGAGTCCGGCGGCAAGGACCCGCACATCTGGCTCGACCCGGTGCGCTACGCCGAGGTCGCCCAGGGCGTCGGCACGGCATTCGAGAAGGCCGACCCCGACCACGCGGCCGACTACAAGAAGAACACCGCGGCCCTGGTCAAGAAGCTCGACGACCTCGACAAGCAGTTCAAGGACGGCCTGACGAACACGAAGACCAAGGTCTTCATCACCACGCACGCCGCCTTCGGCTACCTCGCCGAGCGCTACGGCCTGACCGAGGAGGCCATCAACGGCCTCGACCCCGAGTCGGAGCCCAGCGCGGCCCGGGTCAAGGACCTTGAGAAGATGGCCAAGGCCGACGGCGTCACCACCGTGTTCTACGAGACGCTCGTCAGCGACAAGACCGCGAAGACCATCGCCCGGGACGCACAGCTGAAGACCGATGTCCTCGACCCGATCGAGGGCATCACGGACCAGTCCCGGGGCAAGGACTACTTCTCGGTCCAGGAGGCGAACCTCAAGGCGCTGCAGACCGCCTTGGGCGGCAAGTGATCGTTCCGATCGTTACGGAGGACGGCATGGGCGTCGACGACGTCAAGGGCGAGCCCGTCATATCGATGCGCGGCGTACACGCCGAGCTGGGCTCGCGCCCCGTCCTGCGCGGCATCGACCTCACCGTGCACCGCGGTGAGGTCGTCGCGCTGCTCGGCGCGAACGGGTCCGGCAAGTCCACCGCGATCCGCGCCGTCATCGGGCAAGTACCGCTCGGCGCCGGGCAGATCGAACTGTTCGGCACGGACCGGGAGCGGTTCCGGGACTGGCGGCGCGTGGGCTACGTACCGCAGCGGACCACCGCGGCCGGCGGGGTGCCCGCGACGGTCACCGAGATCGTCGCCTCCGGCCGGCTCTCCCGCACCCGGTTCGGGCTGTTCGGCCGGGCCGACCGCGCGGCCGTGCACCGCGCCCTGGACCTCGTCGGCATGGCCGACCGGGCGAAGGACTCCGTCAACGCCCTGTCCGGCGGCCAGCACCAGCGGGTCCTGATCGCCCGCGCCCTGGTCGCCGAACCCGAACTGCTGATCATGGACGAGCCGATGGCGGGCGTCGACCTGGCCAGCCAGGAAGTACTCGCCCGAACGCTGCGCGAGCAGGTCGCACAGGGCACCACGGTCCTGCTGGTGCTCCACGAACTCGGCCCGCTGGAGCCCCTGATCGACCGGGCGGTCGTCCTGCGCGACGGCTGCGTACTGCACGACGGCCCACCGCCCCGGGCCGTCGGCCAGCACGCCCTGCCCGGCCACGACCATGTGCACCCGCACGCACCCGCGGGCGCCGATCCGATCCGCACGGGACTGCTGAGCTGATGGACTTCCTCGACTACGCCTTCATGCAGCGGGCCCTGCTCGCCGCCGTCCTGGTCGGCATCACCGCCCCCGCCATCGGCATCTACCTCGTCCAGCGCCGCCAGGCCCTGATGGGCGACGGCATCGGCCACGTCGCGATGACGGGCGTCGGCCTCGGCTTCCTGCTGTCCACCTCGCCGGTGTGGATGGCCACCGCCGTCTCCATACTCGGCGCGATCCTCATGGAGCTGATCCGCTGGTACGGCCGCACCCGCGGCGACATCGCCCTCGCCATGCTCTTCTACGGCGGCATGGCCGGCGGTGTCATGTTCATCAACCTCGCGCCGACCGGCTCCACGGCGAACCTGACCTCGTACCTGTTCGGCTCGCTGTCGACCGTGTCGCAGTCCGACGTCACCGCGATCTGTGTGCTGGCCGCGTTCGTGGTCCTGGTCACCCTGGGGCTGCGCCGCCAGCTGTTCGCGGTCAGCCAGGACGAGGAGTTCGCCCGGGTCACGGGGCTGCCGGTGCGGGCGCTGAACCTGCTGACGGCGGTCACCGCGGCGGTCACCGTGACCGTCGCCATGCGCGTGGTCGGCCTGCTGCTGGTGAGCGCGCTGATGGTGGTCCCGGTGGCCGCCGCCCAGCAGCTCAGCCGGAGCTTCGCGGCCACCTTCGCGATCGCCGTCGCCCTCGGTGTCTCCGTGACGATCGGCGGCACGATCACGTCGTACTACCAGGACGTGCCGCCGGGCGCGACCATCGTGCTGCTGACGATCGCCGCGTTCGTGCTGCTGACGGCGCTGGCCACGCCGCTGGCCCGGCGCCGCGCCCGGGCGCTCGCCGCCGCGCAGCCGGCCGGAGACCCCGCGGAGTGCTCGATTCCGGTCACCCGGGGGGCCGACGACGAAGTCGGCGTCTGACTGCGCACGGGCCGGACTGGCACAATGGCCCGGCAGACGCAGACTGTGAGGAGGCATCCCGTGACGACCGCAGGAACGCCCGTGAAGGGCCGCGCGACCCGTCAGCGGGCCGCCGTCGCGGCGGCCCTGAACGAGGTCGACGAGTTCCGCAGCGCCCAGGAACTCCACGACATGTTGAAGCACAAGGGCGACTCAGTGGGCCTGACCACGGTCTACCGCACCCTCCAGTCCCTCGCCGACGCCGGTGAGGTCGATGTCCTGCGCACCTCCGACGGCGAGTCGGTCTACCGCCGCTGCTCCAGCGGCGAACACCACCACCACCTCGTGTGCCGTAGCTGCGGCAAGGCGGTCGAGGTGGAAGGGCCCGCGGTGGAGAAGTGGGCGGAGGCGATCGCGGCGGAGCACGGGTTTGTGAATGTGGCGCATACGGTGGAGGTTTTTGGGACCTGTGCGGAGTGCGCCGCAGGTTGAGCCGGGGGGCGCGCCGTTTTGGGTGCGGATTCGGTTGCCGGGTGCCGGTTCGCTGTGGCTTGGCGCGCCGTTCCCCGCGCCCCCCAGGGGATTGCGCCTCGCCGCGCCTGATTAGCGGGGCGAAATTGGCGCGGCTGAACGCCGTTTCGTGTGCGGATTCGGTTGCCGGGTGCCGGTTCGTTGTGGCTTGGCGCGCCGTTCCCCGCGCCCCCCAGGGGATTGCGCCTCGCCGCGCCTGATTAGCGGGGCCAATTTGGGCGCCCCTGGGGGGTTGCGCTCAGCCGCGCCTGATTGGTGGGGTGGTTTCTTCTTTTCTTTATTCTTCTGGTTTTCCTTCCGTGGTCAGCAGTTGTTCGTTCGGGATCGCGCCGCCGAAGCGTCGGTCGCGGGAGGCGAACTCGATGCAGGCGCGCCACAGGTCACGGCGGTCGAAGTCGGGCCACAGCACATCCTGGAAGACCATCTCGGCGTAGGCGCTCTGCCAGATCAGGTAGTTGGAGGTGCGCTGCTCGCCGCTCGGCCGCAGAAACAGGTCGACGTCCGGCATGTCCGGGTAGTAGAGGTACTTCTGGATGGTCTTCTCGCTGACCTTGGCGGGGTCGAGCCGGCCGGCCCGCACATCCTCGGCCATCGCCCGCGCCGCATCGGCCAGTTCGGCCCGGCCGCCGTAGTTCATGCAGAAGTACAGGGTGAGCCGGTCGTTGCCCTTGGTCTGTTCCTGGGCGACCTGGAGTTCCTTGGCGACCGACTTCCACAGCCGGGGCATGCGGCCCACCCAGCGCACCCGGATGCCGAGGGCGTCGAGTTCATCGCGGGTCTTGCGGATGAAGTCGCGGTTGAAGTTCATCAGGAAGCGGACCTCGTCCGGCGAGCGCTTCCAGTTCTCGGTGGAGAAGGCGTACAGGGAGATGTTGCGGACGCCGATCTCGACCGCGCCCTGGAGCACATCCAGCACCCGCTCCGCACCGATCTTGTGCCCCTCGGTCCGGGGCAGCCCGCGCTCCTTGGCCCAGCGCCCGTTGCCGTCCATGACGATGGCCACGTGCTCGGGGACCAGTTCGCCGGGAAGCTTCGGCGCGCGGGCACCGGACGGGTGCGGCTCCGGCGCCTTGTACTCGCGCCGCCGGCGCCCCAGGATCCCGCGTACGACCATGTGCTTCTCGTCTCCCTACTACGGTGTCCGCGCCGTCGGCGCCGACGCCGTGCCTATGACTTTTCCACGTACCGCAGTGAGCGCAGCCCGCGCTCCAGGTGCCAGTGCAGGTAGGCCGACACCAGCCCGTTCCCCTCCCGGACGTACCGCGGCTCGCACGCGTCCGCGGTCCCCCAGTCTCCCGTAAGCAGCGCGCCGAGGAGGACGAGGGCCTGCGGCGAGGGTACGACGCTGCCGGGCACCCGGCAGTCGGCGCACAGGGAACCGCCGGACCCGACCGAGAAGAACCGGTTCGGCCCGGGCATGCCGCACTTCGCGCAGTCACCGAAGCTGGGGGCGTAGCCGTTGACGGCGAGGGAGCGCAGCAGGAAGGCGTCGAGGACCAGGTGGGGCGCGTGCTCACCGCGGGCGAGCGTGCGCAGCGCGCCGACGAGCAGCAGATACTGCTGCACGGCCGGCTCGCCCTCGTGGTCGGTGAACCGCTCGGCGGTCTCCAGCATCGCCGTCCCGGCGGTGTAACGGGCGTAGTCGGTGACGATCCCGCCACCGTAGGGTGCGATGGTCTCACTCTGTGTGCACAGCGGGAGCCCGCGGCCGACGAGTTCGCCGCCGCGCGCGAAGAACTGCACATCGACATGGGAGAACGGCTCCAGCCTGGCGCCGAACTTGGATTTCGTCCGCCGTACGCCCCGGGCCACGGCCCGCACCCGTCCGTGGCCGCGCGTGAGCAGCGAGATGATCCGGTCCGCCTCGCCCAGCTTCTGGGTGCGCAGCACGATGCCGTCGTCGCGGAACAGAGTCATGCGCCCATTCTCCCGCACGCGGCCGGTGCGGGCGGTCGGGGTGACCATGACGACACATCACGGCGTGTACTGGTAGCCGGCGCTGCTGGAGCCGCCCGGGGTGTGGACGGTGAGGGCGACGGTGCCGGGGGTGCCGCCGGGCGCTACGGCCACCACATTGGTGTCGGAGACGGTGACGAACTCGGTGGGAGTGCCGCCGACCGTGACGCCGTCGGTGTACGTCAGGTTGCTGCCGGTGATGGTGATGCTGTTCCCGCCGGCGGCCGGCCCCTGGTTGGGGCTGAGCGCGGAGACGACCGGCTGTGCGACGTAGGTGAAGAAGGGATCGCCGACCCCGGGAAGGCTGGTGCCGCCCGGCGTGGTGACGGTCACGGTGACGGTTCCGGAACCGAACGGGGCCGGGGCGGTGATCTGCCCGTCCGAGACGACGGTGACACCGGAGGCCGTGCGGGAGCCGAAGCGTACGGCGCTGGCGAGGGTCAGATTGCTGCCCGTGATGGTCACCGTGGTGCCGCCCAGGGTCGACCCCAGAGCCGGGAAGACGCTGCCCACGGTCGGCAGGGCGACGTAGAAGTAGGACACCGGGGTGCTGCTGCCTCCGTTCGTGGTGACGGTGAGGCTGACGGCACCCGCCGGGCCGGCGGGTGCCTGGACGGTCATCTGGGTACCGGTGTTGCCGGTGACGGTGGCGCTGTGGCTGCCGAACATGACGGTGGCGCCGGAGAGTGCGCTGCCCGTGAGGGTGACGCTGTTCCCGCCGGCGGCAGGGCCCTGGGACGGGGTGATCGAGTTGATGACCGGGGCGGGCAGATAGGTGAAGGTCACGCTGTTGCTGGTGCCGGAGGGGCTGGTGACGGTGACGGCGGTCGTGCCCGAACCGGCGGGGGTCGTGCAGGAGATGGTGGTGTCGCTGAGCGTGCTGAACTGTGCCTGGTTCGACCCGAACCTGACCGCCGTCGCGCCGGTGAAGCCGCTGCCGGTGAGCGTGAGGGGCGTACCGCCCGCGGCCGGTCCCTGGGTGGGGCTGAGGCCGGTGATGGTCGGCGCCATGGGGTGCTCCTTTCCACGTGCTGGAGCGAGGACGCCGTGCCCCGGCCAGGAGCTGGGTCGGGGCACGGCGGTCCGGTGCGCTCCCGAGAACGTGCCCAGGGCGGCCGTCGCGCAGGAAGGGGGCGATCGGCGGCCCTGGGCGGGTGGGGGTCAGGCGGCGGTGAACACGTCGCCGGCGACGATGGCGCTGGTCCCGCCGGGGGTGATGACCTGAAGGTCATAGGTGGTGCCCGAGGTGAGGCCGGCGGGGACGACGACGATCAGCTGGGTTTCGGAGACGGAGGTGAAGCTGTCCGCCGAGATCGAGGCGCCTCCGCCGGTGGGCGTGAAGGTCGCGTCGACGACATTGACGAAGCACGTGCCGGTGACGGTGACGTTCGTGCCGGCCGGGCCGGTGGCCGGGCTGAGGCTGGTCACGGCGGGAGCGTTGTAGTAGACGAACTGGCTGGCGACGCTCGTGGTGTTGCCTCCGCCAGGGGTGGTGACGGTGACGTCGACGGTGTCCTGGCAGCCGGTGAAGGCGCCGTGCGCGGGCGCGGTGACGGTCAGCTCGCTGTCGTTGACCACGGTCACCGCGGTGCCCGCGCCTACCGCGCCGAAGGTCACCGCCGAGGCGTTCAGGAAGCCGCTGCCGCTGAGGGTGATGGTGCCGGGGCTGGCCGGGCCCGAGTTGGGTGTCACGGCCGCGACAGCCGGGGTGGCGGCGTAGAAGAACGGCAGGGAGTTGGTGGTCGACGTGCCGGCCGTGACGTTGATGTTGTACTGCCCGGCGCACAGCGACGGGATGGTGGCGGTGATCTGCGTGCTGCTGACGACGGTGGCGGGGACCGACCTGTTGCCGAAGTTCACCCTGGTCGCCGTCGACAGGGCGGTTCCGTTGATCGTCATGAGCTGCCCGGCGGAGCCGGGGTTGCCCGTGCTGATCGAGGTGATGGTTGCCATGATGGTTCCTTTCGCGGTTGGCCGCGTGATCGGGCGGTGATGGTGTTGGCCGAACGGTCTTGCCGGCCTTGGGAGTTCAGGCGGACAGGGCACGCCAGGGCAGGCCGGCCCGTCCTGGGCGGTTGCACGGTGCGGTGCCCGGCGTCGGCGCATGCTCGTGCGGGCCGGGTCGTATGCGGGCGGATACGCGGAGCGGGGCGGGAAGTGCCCCCAAGCGTGGCTTCCGCGGCCTCAACGGAATTGCGGCTCGTCCCGAGCGGGTTCGACGGTGAGGATGTGACGGAGCGGGAAGAGGGGAGGCGCCGAAGGCGCGGTGTCATCGGCTTCAGCTAGTGCTGAGCATGACCATGGCATCACCATTCCGTGCCGATATACGGGGTGCACGGGGCATCGGCAGAGAATCTTCACTGGCTGGACGTCGATCGCGCCGCTGACGGCTCCGAAGAGGGAGCGGGATGACCCGAGCGCCGGGGCGGATGACTCAGTCAACCTGACAAATCTCAGTAATCCATCTGAGTGACCGTCACCGCAAGGGCGTGGCAACCGATTCGCTCATTCGGAGCAGCGCACGGCCGTCGGCCGCCACAGGCGTACCACCTGCGCGAACGGCCCGGAAAAACGCTCCGGCGCCAAATAGTCTGGAAATATTACTGCGTTTCACGATGTCCGACCGAGCGTAAAAAGCGGTCCGTGCCGCCCGCCGGACAGGCGGGGCGGCACGGACCGCTTGCTCTTCTGTTCTTCGTTCGGGATCAGATCGGCTGGCAGAGCGACACGACGTTGACGGTCGCGGGGTCGACGCCGGGGTTGGTGACGGTGATGGTCCAGGCGGTGCCCGGAGTGCTGGTGAGCGTCTGTACCTGACCCGACCCCGATACCTGGCTCTCCCCGCCGCTGACGGCGATGAAGGACCCGAGGGTGCTGCAGTCACCTCCCTGGAGCGTCATCGTGCCGCCGGCGGGGATCGTCTGCGGGTTCAAGGGCGAGTTCAGCGCCTGGGTTTGCGTGGTGCCGCCGGGGCCCGTCGGACCGGTGGGACCGGTGGGGCCGGCGACACCGTCAGAACCGGTGGGCCCGGTCGGACCCGTGGCACCGACGACGCCACCGGCACCCGTCGGGCCGGTCGGACCCGTCACACCATCAGCGCCCGTGGGTCCGGTGGGACCCGTCACGCCGTTCAGACCAGCCGCACCGGTCGGACCCGTCGCACCGTTCAGACCGGCGGCACCGGTCGGACCCGTCGCGCCCGTCGCACCGACGGTGCCCTCGGCACCCGTGGGACCGGTCGGTCCCGTCACGCCGTCCGAACCAGCCGCACCGGTGGGACCCGTCGCACCGTTCAGACCAGCGGCGCCCGTCGGACCCGTGGAACCGGTGGCACCTGTCGCGCCGTTGAGACCGGCGGCACCGGTCGGACCCGTCGCACCGTTCAGACCAGCCGCACCGGTCGGACCCGTCGCACCATTCAGACCAGCGGCGCCCGTCGGACCCGTGGAACCGGTGGCACCCGTCGCACCGTTCAGACCGTTCGCGCCCGTCGGACCGGTCGCGCCCGTAGCACCGTTCAGACCGGCGGCACCGGTCGGGCCAGTCGCACCGGTAGCGCCGTTCAGACCGGCCGCACCCGTGGGACCGGTCGCGCCGTTGAGACCGGCCGCACCGGTCGGACCCGTCGCACCGTTCAGACCAGCAGCGCCCGTCGGACCCGTCGCACCATTCAGGCCAGCCGCACCGGTTGGCCCCGTAGCGCCGTTGAGACCAGCCGCACCGGTGGGACCCGTAGCACCGTTCAGACCAGCAGCGCCCGTCGGACCCGTCGCACCGTTGAGACCAGCCGCACCGGTCGGACCCGTCGCACCGTTCAGACCAGCAGCGCCCGTCGGACCCGTCGCACCATTCAGACCGGCGGCGCCCGTCGGACCCGTCGCACCGTTCAGACCAGCAGCACCGGTCGGACCGGTGGCGCCGTTCACGCCGTTCGCGCCCGTGGGGCCGGTCGGACCCGTCGGGCCGTTGCAGTGCGGGACGCCGGTCGCGGCGACCCAGCGGGCGGTCAACCAGCCGGGAGTGTCCGCCAGTTGGTACCAGACGGTGTTCCCGTCCACCGGAGTGCCCACGTCCCAGCACAGGATGCTGACGCTCGCCCCGAACGGGAACGAGCCCAGGACCGCGGAGTCGGTCGAGGGCTGCTGACGGACGTTCACACCCGTGGCCGCGGTCACCGTCCCCGTGACCGCGGCGCGCAGGCGCTGCTGATGTCTTTTCACCCCCGCTCCCTTGGCGAACCGCGCCGCCTGCGCGTCGGCGGCCCGGGCCTGCGCCCGGCCCTCCGCCGACTGCGCCTGCGCGGCGACGGGGCCGCACAGGCCCCAGGTAAGGCCGAGGCTCACGGCCCCTAGTGCCAGCGACGAGACGCCCCTGGCCTTGACAGCCCCATGCACCAAAACCCACCGTGCCTTTCCTGACGAAGTGTGAGGGATGAGGTGCGGACAGCAAACGTCACATTTCGTCAGGAACATAAGAGAACTTGGCTCTAATGACTCAAAAGCGGCATATGGATGGTCCGGGAAGCTCGCAAATAGTCTGCTAATAAGCTCTCACGGGACCCCTCATCCCGCCCCGCGCGACTCCCGCCCCGCGCGACTCCCGTGCCGCGCGTGCCCCGATACCGCGGAAGTGGACGGCCATCGCGTACTGCGCGCCCTCCACGTCCCGGGCGCGCAGCGCGGTGACGATGTCGCGGTGCCGGCGGACGGTGGTCTCGGGCGCGGGGCCGTCGGTCCGGCCGCGGGCGCCCAAGACCCGGCGGAACACCGTCCAGAACGTGCCGAGGAGCTGCGGCACGAGGGCGTTGCCGAGCGGACGTACAGCAACTCGTGGAAACGGCGGTCCAGTTCGGGGCAGGGGCGGCCGGCCCGGCCCGCCGTCTGGCATCCGGGAGACCCCGGCTCCGGCCGGTGCGGAAGGCGAGGGCGTCGACCAGCGGGCCGAGGCGGACATCCCACGTCCTGTCTCCCAGTACCACCGGCGCCAACTCCCGCCATTTCGCTGTGTCATTGGTGCGACCTCTGGCGGCTACGCCATTCGTGTGCGATCCCTTGACCGGTCCCACGGGCCCTCCTATGGTCACGCTGACCGGCCGGACGTAGGACGTCGTATCTCCTCTGCCGTATCCCTCCACCCTCTGTGCGAACACCGTTCCGGACCACCTGGAGGAAACCGTGCGCGACGACATGACCCACGATGCGCCGGCACCGCACCGCCGGGCGTTCCTGAAGTACGGCGGCGCGCTGGGTGCGGCCGCCGCGCTCCCCCCGTCGCTCGCGGCCTGTTCGTCCGGGCCGGAGTCGACGAACGACACCGGCGGCGGGGGCGACGGGAATCGCACGCTGACCGCGGTGATCGGCTACGGCAACGACGGCAGCTGGGACCCGACGCAGACGGCGTCCGCGTTCTGCATGGCCGCCAACAACCACATCTACGAAGGTCTGCTGGACACCGACCCGATCTCCCGGGACCCGTACCCCGCACTGGCCACCCGGGTGCCGGCCGATCCGAACGCCACCACATGGCGGTTCACGCTGCGGCCGGGCGCCCGGTTCCACGACGGGAAGCCGGTGACGGCCGACGACGTGGTCTTCGTCTTCGACCGGATCCTTGACCCGGGCACCCAGACCCTCGCCAAGGGCTTCTTCGAGAGCTGGCTGAAGGAGGTCCGCGGGGTCGACGCGCGCAACGTCGAACTGGTCCTCAAGTTCCCCTTCCCGGACGGGCTCTCCCGGCTCACCCTCGCCAAGATCATGCCGAAGCACGTCTTCTCGCGGCCCGGGGCGTGGGACGACGCGATCAGAGGGAAGGCAGTCGGCTCGGGGCCGTACCGGCAGACCGCGCACCACCCGAAGTCGAACACCACCTTCGAGGCGTTCGCCGGCTACAACGGTCCGCGCAGGCCCGCGTTCCAGACGATGAACTGGCTGACCATCGTCGACGCCGCCCCGCGCGTGGCACGGATCTCCGGAGTCGACGCCGGGGCGCAGATCGCCGACAACATCCCGTACGCCACCCTCTCCCGGCTGGCGCGGCGCGGGCTGAGCGTCGCGGGCGGGGCCGGGATGAACAACCTGTTCCTGATGTTCAACACCGCGCACAAGCCGTTCGACGACGTACGGGTCCGGCAGGCGCTGCGCTACGCCATCGACACCCGGAAGATGGTCGAGGTCGCGCTGAAGGGGCACGGGAAGCCGTCGTCGTCCTTCCTCAACGAGGGCAACCCCTCCTACCGGCGGGCGAAGACGGTGTACGACCACGACCCGGCCAAGGCGAGGGCGCTGCTGACGGCGGCCGGGGTGCAGAACCTGACGATCGACGTCCTCGCGGTGAACGTCAGCTGGATCGTGGACTGTCTGCCGACCATCAAGGCGTCCTGGGACGCGATCGGCGTGCGGACGACGCTGTCCCCGCAGGAGACCACGGCCGTGTTCACCAAGCTGGACCAGAAGCAGGACTACCAGGTCGTCGCCGCCGCCTCGAACCCGAACCAGTTCGGTCTCGACGCCGACCTGATCATGCGCTACAACTACGGTCCTGCCAACCTGTGGATGCGGTACACCCGGTGGGCCGACGACCCGGTGGCCAGGCAGCTGTTCAAGGACATGGACCGGGCGACCCGGGAGCCGGACCCGGACCGCAGGACGGCGATGGTCCAGGACTGCATCGACGTCGTCGCCGAGCAGGCCGTGCTCTATCCGGTCGTGCACAACGAGCTGATGACCGCCTGGGACCCCAAGCGGCTCACCGGCATAAGGGCACAGCCGTATCCGGGCATCAACCTCCTTCAGGCCAGGTGGGTCTGACGGCATGACGGCCGTCGTCCGTATCCTGCTGCACCGCATCGCGCTACTGGTGCCGCTGCTGCTCGGCATCGTGCTCTTCGTGTTCCTGGTGATGCGGTTCTCCGACGTCGACCCGGCGTCCGCGTTCTTCCAGGGGGCCAACCCGACACCCGGACAGCTGCACGAGTTCCGGGAACGCAACGGGTTGCTGGACCCGCTCCCGGTGCGCTACGTCCACTTCGTCGGCGACCTGCTCCACGGCGACCTGGGCACCAGCGCGCTGACCCGGCAGCCGGTCGTCGACCAGGTCACCACCGCGCTGCCGCTCACCCTCCAGCTGACCTTCCTCGGCCTCGGCCTCGCGGTGGTGCTGGCGCTGGCCGGCGGGGTCACGGCCGCGATCCACCGGGACCGGCTGCCCGACCAGGTCATCCGGGTGCTCTCGCTGACCGGGGTCGCGGCGCCCGGGTTCTGGCTCGCGCTGCTGATGATCCAGTACCTGGCGGTGGACCGGGGCTGGTTCCCGACCGGCGGCTACATCAACCCGGCGGACTCCCCGACCGGCTGGCTGCGCACGATGACGCTGCCCGCGGTCGCGCTGTCGCTGCCGGTGGCCGCGCAGCTCACCCGGATCGTGCGGACGGCCGTGGTGGAGGAACTGGACAAGGACTACGTACGGACGGCGATCGGCGGCGGGCTGCCGCCCCGGGTGGTGGTCGGCCGGAACGTGCTGCGCAACGCGCTGGTCAACCCGCTCACGGTGCTCGGGCTGCGGGTCGGCTATCTGCTGGGCGGCGCGGTGGTCATCGAGACGATCTTCTCGCTGCCCGGCATGGGCAAGCTGATGATCGACGCGGTGCAGAACGGCGACCCAGCGGTGGTCCAGGGGGTGGTGCTGACGACGGCCGCCGGGTTCGTGGTGGTCAACCTGGTCATCGACGTCCTCTACCTGCTCGTCAATCCGCGATTGAGGGATGCGGCCTGATGCTCACGCGCAAGAGCCTCACCGAGCGGCTCGCCCGGCCCGGCGTCCGGCCGCGCGGCCCGCGCCGGCTGCCCGCCCTGTCGAAGGCGGCCGTCTGCTTCCTGGCCGTCGTCGTGCTCGCGGCCCTGCTGGCGCCGCTGCTCGCCCCCGACGACCCACTGGACCAGCAGGCACCCGTCGACGGCACCGGGCATCCCTCCGCCGGGCACTGGATGGGCCAGGACAGCCTCGGCCGGGACATCCTGAGCCGGCTGATGTACGGCGCGCGCTGGTCCCTCGCCATCGGACTCGGCGCCACCGCGCTCGCCCTCGTCGTGGGCGCGCTGCTCGGGGCGCTCGCGGCCACCTCCCGCAAGGCGGTGGACGAGACGCTGATGCGCTGCCTCGACGTGGTGATGGCCTTTCCCGGCATCGCGCTGGCCGCGGTGCTCGTCGCGGTGTTCGGCGGTGGCATCTCCGTACTGATCTGCGCGATCGCGTTCCTGTTCACCCCGCCGGTGGCCCGGGTGGTGCGGGCGAACGTCCTCGACCAGTACGGCGAGGACTATGTGACGGCGGAACGGGTCATCGGCGCCCGCACCCCGCACATCGTCCTGCGGCACGTCGCCGTCAACTGCGCCGCCCCGGTGCTGGTGTTCTGCACCGTCCAGGTCGCCGAGGCGATCGTCTTCGAGGCGTCGCTGTCGTTCATCGGCGCGGGGGTGCGGCCGCCGGGCCCGTCGTGGGGCAGCGTCATCGCGGACGGCAAGAACATGGTGCTGACCGGCGGCTGGTGGGCGACCGTCTTCCCCGGGCTGCTGATGCTGGTCACCGTGCTGTCCCTGAACGTCCTCGCCGAGGGCGTCTCGGACGCCTGGGCGGCTCCCGCGGCCCGCGAGGTGGATGTGCGGGGGCACGAGGACCGGCCGGCGGCGCCTGAGCCCGGCGGCGAGGTGCTGCCGCTGCCCGGGCTGGCCGATGCCGCACGGCGGTTGCGGGCCAGGGCGCGTCCGCTGCCCGACCCGGGCGGGCAGCCGGTGCTATCGGTGGAGAACCTGGCCATCGGGTTCCCGGACCGGCACGGGGGTGTCGACGTGGTCGACGGGATCAGCTTCGACGTGCGGCCCGGCGAGGTGCTGGGCCTGGTCGGCGAGTCGGGCTGCGGCAAGTCGCTGACCGCGCTCGCGATCATGGGGTTGCCGCCCAGGGGTGCCCGGGTGGCCGGCCGGATCCGGTTCGGCCGGCGGGACCTGCTCGCCGAACCGACGCGCGTCCGGCGCAGGCTGCTCGGCCACGAGATGGCGATGGTCTACCAGGACGCGCTGGCCTCGCTGAACCCGGCGATGACCATCCGCGCCCAGCTGAAGCAGCTGGTGCGACGCGGCGGCCGGCGCGGCGCGGCCGAGCTGCTGACCCTGGTCGGCCTCGACCCGGAGCGCACCCTGCGCAGCTATCCGCACGAACTCTCCGGCGGTCAGCGCCAGCGCGTCCTGATCGCCATGGCGCTGTCCCGTGATCCGAAGCTGATCGTCGCCGACGAGCCGACGACCGCCCTGGACGTGACCGTGCAGGCGCAGATCATGGAACTGCTGCTGCGGCTGCGGGCGGAGCTGGGCTTCGCGCTGATCCTGGTCTCGCACGACCTGGCGCTGGTCGCGGACGTCACCGACCGGGTGGCGGTGATGTACGGCGGGCAGATCGTGGAGACCGGCGTGACCGCGGACCTGGTGGCGGCGCCGGCCCACCACTACACGCGCGGGCTGCTGGGCAGCGTGCTGTCGCTGGAGTCGGCGGCCGAGCGGCTGACCCAGATCGGTGGGGTGGTCCCGGCACCGGCCGAATTCCCGGCGGGCTGCCGGTTCACGGACCGCTGCCCACGGGCGAGCGGACGGTGCCGGACGACGGCACCGGACCCGCAGGGCACCCCCACACACACCGCCGCCTGCCACTACCCCGCGATCAACCTGGTCACGACCGAGAGCGAGGCCGTCACGTGAGCGTGCCAAGCGCTCTGCCGGATGCGCCGCGCTGTGCCGCCGGTTGTCTGCGGCGGCATCGTGGCCGGTCGTGCCCTCGCGGCGGAGCCGCATATCAATACAGCCCCGAGCCCCTTCGGGGCGCTGTCGAACCGCAAGGGACTTCTCCTGGCTGCGACCCAGCAGAGCCGAACGACCGCACCGAACCCCGCCGCCGATCTCGTCACCACCCAAAGCGAGGCCGTCACGTGAGCGCGCTGGTCGAACTGCGCAACACCCACGTCACCCACCGAACCCGCACCGGCACCCCCTTCACCCGCAACCGAATCCACGCACTCACCGCAGCCGACCTCACCCTCACCCCCGGCGAAACCCTCGGAGTGGTCGGCGAATCCGGCTGCGGCAAGTCGACGCTGGCCAAGGTCCTCGTCGGGGTGACGCGGCCGACCTCGGGCACGGTGTCCTTCAAGGGCCGCGACCTGTGGTCCATGCCGGCCGCCGAGCGCCGGGCCACGGTGGGCGCGAGCACCGGAATGGTGTTCCAGGACCCGTCGACCGCCCTGAACCGGCGGCTGCCGGTGCGGCGCATCCTGCGCGACCCCCTGGATGTGCACGCCCGGGGGTCCAGGGCCGGACGCGAGGAACGGGTGCGCGAGCTGATGGCCCTGGTGGGTCTCCCCCGGGCCCTCGGCGACGCCCTGCCCGGCCAGCTCTCCGGCGGCCAGCGGCAGCGCGTCGCCATCGCCCGCGCGCTGGCCCTCGACCCGGATCTGGTGGTCGCCGACGAGCCGACGAGCGCGCTGGACGTGTCCGTACGCGCGCAGATCCTCAATCTGCTGCTGGACCTGCGGGGACGGCTGGGTCTCGCGCTGGTCTTCGTCTCCCACGACATCCAGACGGTGCGGCGGATGAGCGACCGGGTGATCACCATGTATCTCGGCCGGATCGTCGAGGAGTGCCCGGCGGACCAGGTCACCGACCGGGCCCGGCACCCGTACACGCGGGCCCTGTTCTCCGCGACGCCCGGTCTGCTCGACCCGATCGACCCGATTCCGCTGGCCGGCCCGGTGCCGTCGGCGATCCGGCCGCCGAGCGGCTGCCCGTTCCGTACCCGCTGCTGGCGGGCGGACGACCGCTGCGCCGCGGTCATGCCGGACTTCTCGGCCGCGTCGCACACGGCACATCGCTACCGTTGTCATCATCCTGTGGAGGAGGACCAGCCGACCCGCGACCTCGTGCGCCAGAGTCTTCCCAGGGAGCCGCCATGACCTTCCCCGCCCCGAACGACCCGACCGGGGTGTCCGGTGTCGTGCCGCCCGTGTGCACTCCCCTGACACCGCAGGGCGAGGTGGACGTCCCTTCGCTTCTCCGGCTCGTCGACCATCTGGTGGAGGCGGGCGTGCACGGCCTGTTCGTGCTCGGCTCGACCTCGGAGGCCGCGTACCTCACCGACCGGCAGCGGCGGCAGGTGGTGCAGGAGGTCACGGGGCATGTGGCGGGCCGGCTGCCGGTGCTGGCCGGGGTGATCGACATGACGACGCCCCGGGTGCTCGACCATGTCGCGGCGGTGACGGCGGCGGGCGCCGACGCGGTCGTCGTCACCGCGCCGTTCTACGCCCGCACCCACCCCGCGGAGATCGCCCGCCACTTCCGGCTGGTCGCGCGGCACAGCACGGTGCCGGTCATCGCCTACGACATCCCGGTCGCCGTGCACTCCAAGCTGCCCGCCGGCCTGGTGCTGGAGCTGGCCCGGGACGGGGTGCTGGCCGGGCTGAAGGACTCCAGCGGTGACCTGGGCGGCTTCCGCGAGGTCGTGACGGGCGCCCGGGGCCTGGCCGGCCGTGCGGGCTTCGCCGTGCTCACCGGTTCCGAGGTGGTCATGGACGCGGCGCTCGCGCTGGGCGCCGACGGGGCCGTGCCCGGCCTGGCCAACGTCGACCCGCACGGCTACGTCCGTCTGTACCGGCTGTGCCGGGCCGGCGACTGGGCGGGCGCCCGCGCGGAACAGGAGCGGTTGTGCGCCCTGTTCGGCATGGTCGGAGTGGGCGATCCGGCACGGATGGGCGGCAGTTCGTCGGCGATCGGCGCGTTCAAGGCGGCCCTGCACCTGCGCGGAATCATCACGACCCCGACGACGGCGGCACCGCAGACCCCCCTGTCCCCATCGGAAACAGAACAGGTGGGCAAGTACTTGGCAGCGGCGGGCCTGCTGTAGCGCCCCGACAGGGGCACGGGGCTGTATCGATGTGCGGCTCCGCCGCGCGGGCGCGAGCAACCACGACGCACCCGCAGACAAAAAGCCACCGCACGCCCCAGAACCGGCTAGGGCACCCGCAGCCGACGGAACTCGATCCGGTCGTAGGCGGAAGCGGTCCCCGTCTCGTAGAGGACACCCACCGTGCCGGCGTCGAGCTGGACGAGGTCGGAGTAGGCGGCCTTGTCCCGGGACAGCGTCCGGGCCTTGGTGAACGTCGCCCCGCCGTCCGTGCTGCGCCACACGGTCATCGCCTCGCGGGCGGTGGGTACGGACGGCGCGGAGAACAGCAGCGGGGCGTGCCGGCCGCGCGGTTGCAGAACGGATCCCTCGACCACCGGGACGTCGTTGAGGGCGGGCTGGACGGCGTAGGGCCGGTCGAGGCTTTGGCCGCCGTCGCCCGAGTAGCTGTCCAGGCGGTTGCCCGGACTGCTGCCCTTCTGGTCTCGGGAGCTGAAGTAGAGGCGCCCGTCAGGGAGTTGCGCGGCCGTCGACTCGTTCGAGTTGGTCCGGCCGTCGTAGGAGTCGTCGACGAAGCCCAGTCGCCAGGTGTGTCCGCCGTCGTCGCTGTAGAACGCGTGGCCGCCGTAGTACTTGGCTTCCTGGCCGGTGTCGGTGGATCCGGGCGGCGGTGCCGCGGAGTGGTTGGCGGGGACGACCAGCCGGCCCGCGTGCGGGCCGCGCGTCAGGGCCACGGCGTGGCCGGGCCCGGTGGCGTACCAGCGCCAGCCGGCCGGCTTCACATCAGCCGTGATCTCCTGGGGCGGCGAGAAGTGCCGGCCGTCGTCGTGGCTGCGCTGTACGAAGACCCGGCGGCCCTGCTCCGGGGTCACCTCGCCCCGTACGATCTGCGCCTCGGTGACGGCACCGCTGTTGTACGAGGTGACCAGCACGATCTCACCGGTGTCCGGGTCGACCACCGGGGCCGGGTTGCCCCGGGTGTCGCCGTGCCCGGCGGCGACCACCGAGAGCGGTCCCCAGGTGCAGCCGCCGTCGGTGGAGCGGCGCACGACGACGTCTATGGCGCCGCTGTCGCCCACGCCGTCGTGCCGGCCCTCGGCGAAGGCGAGCACGGTGCCCGCGCGGGTCCTGACGGCGGCCGGGATGCGGTAGCTGTCGTAGCCGCCGCGGCCGGACGCGTACGGCACGGAGGAGGCACAGCCGGGCCTGGCGACGGCGGGCGGGGTGGCCGCGGCGGCGAGCACCGCGGCGGCGAGGAGAATGCGGCTGAGGAGAGACATCGCTCTCATTATGGGGATTCGGACCCTCCCCCCGGAGCGGATGCCCGAATGCGGTCCCCAGGCTCCCGGCGCGACGGGCAGGGCGCGGGGCGCGTCGCGCGGGAGAGCGGGCTCGGACGTACTACGCCAGGTCACGGCGCGCGGGGGCGCATCCGGCGGGAAAGTGGGTTCGGGGGGTACCACGCCGGGTGACGGCGCGCGGGGCGCGTCGCGCGGGGAGAGCGGGCTCGGACGTACTACGCGGGGTGACGGCGCGCGGGAGAGCGGCTCGGACGTAGGACGCCGGGGCGCGGCGCGCGGGAGGGCGGGTTCGGGCGTACTACGCCGAGTGGCCGCGGGGTCGGGTTACTCACCAGGGAGTAACCCGGGGGTGTGCTCCGGAGTCGTCAGGAGGGCATGCGGGCCGCCGCCAGCAGGCGGGTCACGTCGTCGGCGCAGATGGTCAGGGCCGCGCCGACGGTGGCGAGGACATCGCGCTCGGCGGGCGTGTACGGGCCGTCCGCGAGGGCGATCCGGGCCGCCTGGAGCAGGATGGACTCCCGGCCGCCGGGGGCGAGGTGCGGGGCGAGCGGGTCCAGGGCCTCGTGCAGCTCTATCGCCAGGCTCGCGCCGGCCGGCTGCTCGAAGACCCGCCCGGTGTCCGCGGCCAGCGCCTCGACCAGCGCGCCGAGCTGGTCCTCGGTGCAGTCGGCGAACCCGGCGGCACGGACCGTGCTGGCGGCGGCGGCCAGGGACGTCCGCGCGCAGGCGCCGCCCGCGGCCAGCACCGCGAGGGCGACGGTGTGCACGGCGTCGCGGAGCATCGCGGAGAAACGCGAGGTGGTCGGGTGGTCCAGGACATCGGTGCCGTAGTGGTGGCGGCAGGCCGCGCACTCGACGACGGGCCCCGTGGTGCCGCGCGGCAGAACGGGCACGCCGAGCAGGATGAAGCGGCGGCGGCCGGTGAGCCGCTGGTAGTTGCGGTCGCCCCCGCACCCGGGGCAGAAGAATTCGCCGTCCCCGACGGGTGTCCACGCGGTGCGGGTGCCCATGATGCGGGCAAGCCTGGTGGCACGGCCGTCTCGTCCCCGTACTGGCAGCACGTCGCACCTCCGTAACTCCCCCACTGCCTCAAGGGCGTGGGCGGTGCCCCCACGCGGCCCCATTGCCGCGTGTGCGTGATGTTAGCCACATCGGCGATGTGGAGTCAGCACCCCCTACGAGACCTTTCCGTTATCTGCGCGTCAAAGTGGCCGGTAAACGACCTGGGCCCGGCCGTTGTACACACCGGCCGGGCCCAGAAAATCGCCGGTCAGCGGCGTCAGCGGGCCGCTCGGTTCACGGCGGAGACGACGGCCTTCAGCGACGCACGCGTCGTGTTCGCGTCGATTCCGATTCCCCACAGGACCTTGTCGTCGATCGCGCACTCGATGTACGAGGCGGCCTGCGCGGAGGCGCCCTCGCTCATCGTGTGCTCCTGGTAGTCGAGCAGGCGTACGTCGACGCCGATGGAGTGCAGCGCGTCGAAGAAGGCCGAGATCGGACCGTTGCCGGAGCCGGTCAGCACGGTGTCCTCGCCGTCGACCGTGGCCTCCACGGTGAGCGTGTCCACGCCGTCCGTGTCGGTGGTGGACTGGCCGGTCCTGACCTGGATACGGCCCCAGGGGTTGTCCGGGTTGGGCAGGTACTCGTCGCGGAAGGTGGCCCAGATATCACCCGGGGTGACCTCGCCGCCCTCGGCGTCCGTCTTCGCCTGGATGATCTTCGAGAACTCGATCTGCATCCGGCGCGGCAGGTCCAGCTTGTGGTCGTTCTTCAGGACGTAGGCGATGCCGCCCTTGCCGGACTGCGAGTTGACGCGGATGACCGCCTCGTAGGAGCGGCCGACGTCCTTCGGGTCGATGGGCAGGTACGGCACGGCCCACTCGATGTCGTCGACGGTGACGCCCTTGGCCTTCGCGTCGGCCTCCATGGCGTCGAAGCCCTTCTTGATGGCGTCCTGGTGGGAGCCGGAGAAGGACGTGTAGACCAGGTCGCCCACGTAGGGGTGGCGCGGGTGGACCTCCATCTGGTTGCAGTACTCCCACGTGCGACGGATCTCGTCGATGTCGGAGAAGTCGATCTGCGGGTCGACACCCTGCGAGAACAGGTTCATGCCCAGGGTGACCAGGTCGACGTTTCCGGTGCGCTCGCCCTGCCCGAACAGGCAGCCCTCGATGCGGTCGGCGCCGGCCATCAGCGCCAGCTCGGCGGCGGCGACGGCGGTGCCGCGGTCGTTGTGCGGGTGGACGGACAGACAGACGTACTCACGGCGGGACAGGTTGCGGTGCATCCACTCGAAGCGGTCCGCGTGCGTCGAGGGGGTCGAACGCTCCACCGTGGCGGGCAGGTTGAGGATGATCTCGCGGCCCGGGCCGGGCTGCCAGACATCCATGACCGCCTCGCAGACCTCCAGCGCGAAGTCCAGCTCGGTGTCGGTGAAGATCTCCGGGCTGTACTGGTAGCCGAACTCCGTTTCGGGGCCGAGCAACTTCTCGGCGTACTCCACCACCAGCCGGGTGCCGTCGACGGCGATCTGCTTGATGTCGCCCTTGGAGCCGCGGAAGACGACCCGGCGGAAGACCGGGGCGGTGGCGTTGTAGAGGTGGACGGTGGCGCGCCGCGCGCCCTTCAGGGACTCCACGGTCCGCTCGATCAGGTCCTCGCGGGCCTGGGTCAGCACGGAGATCGTGACGTCGTCCGGGATCGCGCCCTCTTCCTCGATGATCGAGCGGACGAAGTCGAAGTCGGTCTGGCCGGAGGCGGGGAAGCCGACCTCGATCTCCTTGTAGCCCATCTTGACCAGCTGGTCGAACATGCGGCGCTTGCGCTCGGGCGACATCGGGTCGATCAGGGCCTGGTTGCCGTCCCGCAGGTCGGTGGAGAGCCAGCGCGGGGCGACGGTGACCCGCTGGTCGGGCCAGGTCCGGTCGGGGATGTCTACCTGCTCGTACCGGCCGTACTTGTGGATCGGCATGGAACTGGGCTGCTGGCGGTTGGCCATGGTGGCGTGGGCTCCTCGAAGATGTCCGGTCGTGTCCGGTGTCCGGAAGGACGGCCGACGACGCAACGCCAAGCTCCGCGGGGAGGGAGTCGGCCTCGACTACAGGCCCTCGCCGCGGCAGCTAAGGAGAAGCAGCCCGAAACGCATGATGCTCCGCAGCCTAGCCGAGCCGCGCCGGATGCGCGGGCCCGTATCAGTATGCGGGACCAGGGGAATCAAAGGGACAAAACGTGCGCCATACCACTGTGCGCGAGTGACCCGGATCTCTTGTCACGGCATTTCCCCCATCATGGTTGCCGGTAGTGACATTTCAGTCACTCAGTGCAATGGTGCGGTCATGACGACGAACGGGGGCTTCGAGCCCGTCTTCTGCACCATCGTCCCGCCGCACGTCCTCGACCGGCTGGCCCAGCACGAGGACTCCGCGCTGTCCGGCCCGGCCCGCCGGACCCTGGAGCGCGACGCCTACGAGCGCACCCACCGCCGGCTGACCACGGTCATCGGGGCGCCGGCCGTCGCCCCGCCCATGGGCGCCGCCGCCGACCGTCCGCAGCGCACCGTCTACGACGCCGAGCACCGGCAGGACCTGCCCGGCACGAAGGTCCGCGAGGAGGGCTCGAAACCCGGCGCCGACGCCACCGTCAACCGCGCCTACGCGGGTCTTGGGGCCACCTTCGAGCTGTATCTGAAGGCGTACGGCCGCACCTCGATCGACGGCTCCGGCCTGCCCCTGGACGCCACCGTGCACTTCGGCGAGGGCTACGACAACGCCTTCTGGAACGGCGAGCAGATGGTGTTCGGCGACGGGGACGGCGAGGTCTTCCTGGACTTCACCATCCCGGTGGATGTCATCGGCCACGAGTTGACCCACGGCGTCACCCAGCACACCGCGAACCTCACCTACTTCGGCCAGCCCGGCGCGCTCAACGAGTCCCTCTCCGATGTGTTCGGCTCGCTGATCAAGCAGTACACGCTGGGGCAGACCGCCGCCGAGGCCGACTGGCTGATCGGCGCCGGGCTGCTCGCGCCGCGGGTCACCGGCACGGCGCTGCGCTCGATGAAGGCCCCGGGCACCGCGTACGACGACGACGTCCTCGGCAAGGACCCGCAGCCCGCGACCATGGCCGGCTATGTGAGGACCGGCCGTGACAACGGCGGCGTGCACATCAACTCCGGTATCCCCAACCACGCGTTCTACCTGCTGGCCACCGCGCTCGGCGGGCGCGCCTGGGAACGGGCCGGGCAGATCTGGTACGACGTGCTGACCGGCGGCGAGCTGTCCTCCCAGGCCGGCTTCGAGGACTTCGCGAAGCTGACGGTCGCGGCGGCCCGGGCCCGCTACCGCGAGAGCGAGGAGCACCAGGCCGTGACGAAGGCGTGGCAGCAGGTCGGGGTGCGGACTGCCTAGGTCCGTACTACACAGGGACCATGCGGATTCAGGTGAGGCGCACGGGCGGGTTCGCGGGCATCGAGCGGCATGCCGAGGTGAACACCTCGGGGCGGGCCGACGCGCCCGAGTGGCGGTCCCTGGCCGAGCGGGCGGTCGCGGCCGGCCGGGCCGTGCCGCCGGCCGGCGTGCCGGACGGCTTCCACTACGAGATCACGGTGGACGGGAGGACGGTCTATGCCACGGATCCTTATCTGACCGAGGAACAGCGGGTGTTGATCGCGCGGGTCCTCAAAGAAGGAGCGTGAGCGCTCCGCTGGGTCAGCCGAAGAACCGGCCGTCGTTGTCTGCGGGGAGTTGCGGCCGGGGGGCGCTGGGTGGGCGTGGGTTGTGGGTTGTGGTTGGGTGCGGGTGCGTTGTGGCTGGGGAGCACTGCGTGGGCGTGGGTTGTGGGTTGTGGTTGGGTACGGGTGCGTTGTGGCTGGGGAGCACTGCGTGGGCGTGGGTTGTGGGTTGTGGTTGGGTACGGGTGCGTTGTGGCTGGGGAGCACTGCGTGGGCGCGGGTTGTGGGTTGTGGTTGGGTACGGGTGCGTTGTGGCTGGGGAGCACTGCGTGGGCGCGGGTTGTGGGTTGTGGTTGGGTGCAGGCGCGTTGTGGCTGGGGAGCACTGCGTGGGCGCGGGTTGTGGGTTGTCGGTTGGGTGCGGGTGCGTTGTGGTTGGGGGCGCGGGTGGCTCGGGTCGGCGGTGGGCTGCGGGTGGGATGTGGCTGGGCGCGCAGTTCCCCGCGCTCCTTCGGGCGCTGGTTGCGACGTCCTTTGTTTTGTTGAGCGTTGACTTTTGTTACTGGGGGTAAGGATGATCCCGCTCATGGTGAGTGATGTGAGCGCTCCGATGCCTCGGTTTCCGGGTGGGTTCTTGTGGGGGGTTTCGACCTCGGCGCATCAGATCGAGGGGGCCGTGGACGCGCGGGAGCGGTCCGTCTGGGATGTGTTCACGCAGGAGCCGGGGAGGGTGAAGGACGGCTCCACGGCGGCGGTGGCCTGCGACCACTACCACCGCTACCGCGAGGACGTGGCGCTGCTGTCCGGCCTCGGCGTGGACGCGTACCGCTTCTCGGTCTCCTGGCCGCGGGTCGACTCCCCCGGCGGCCTTGACTTCTACGACCGCCTCGTGGACGAGCTGTGCGCGGCCGGCGTACGCCCCGTCCCGACGCTCTTCCACTGGGACCTGCCCGTCCGCCTCGACTGGCTGGACCGGGACACCGCGCACCGCTTCGCCGCGTATGTGTCGGCGGTCGCCGCCCGGCTCGGCGACCGCGTCACCAAGTGGATCACTCTCAACGAGCCCGCCGAACACACCCTGTTGGGCCATGCGTTGGGTGCCCACGCCCCCGGCAGACGTCTCCTCTTCGACGCCCTGCCGGTCGCCCACCACCAGCTCCTCGCCCATGGCCTCGCGGTACGGGCGCTGCGCGCGGCCGGCGCCGCCGACATCGGCATCGCCAACTCCCACGGCCCGACCTGGCCCGCCTCCGCCGCGCCCGAGGACACCGCGGCGGCCGAGTTCTACGACGTCCTGCTGAACCGCCTGTTCGCCGACCCCCTGCTCCTCGGCGAATACCCGGAGGGCATCGCCGAGTTGATGCCGGGCGACGTCGACGCCGATCTCCAGGTCATCGCCGAGCCGCTCGACTGGTACGGCGTCAACTACTACGCCCCCACCCGGGTGGGCGCCCCGCGGCAGAGGGAGTCCGAGTTCGGCGGGGTGCCGATCCCGGCCGAACTCCCCTTCTCGCTCAGGCAGATCGAGGGACACCCGGTGACGGACTTCGGCTGGCCGGTCGTCCCGGAGGGCCTGACCGAGCTGCTGACCGCCTTCCGAGGCCGGTACGGCGACCGGCTCCCGCCGGTGGTGATCACCGAGAACGGCTGCTCGTACGAGGGCGTCGACGACCAGGAGCGGATCGCCTACCTGGACGGCCACATCAGGGCGCTGCACCGGGCGATCGAGGCGGGCGTGGACGTGCGCGGCTACTTCGTCTGGTCGCTGCTGGACAACTTCGAGTGGGCCGAGGGCTACGCCCGCCGCTTCGGCCTGGTCCATGTCGACCACGCGACGCAGCGCCGGACCCCGAAGGCGTCGTACGGCTGGTTCCGGGACGTACTGCGGGCCCAGAGATGACCCGGCGCGGCCCCGGCCGTCACCCGGCGAGCCCCGACCGTACGGACGCCGCGGCCCGCGCGGGCTCGTCACCGGCGGCGACGGCGAAGTCCCGCAGCAGTCCGGCGAGGACGTCGTCCGGGCCGTAGCGGCCCAGGATGTAACCGGCGCGGGCGAGTTGGGCGAGCCCGTGCATCTGCGCGAACAGCTGGCGGACAAGGAGATCGGCGTCCGCGCCGACGTGGAACCGGCCGGCGCCGGCGCACCGGCGGATGGCGTCGCGCGGGAAACGCAGCAGGGCGACGCCCATGGACCGGTCCGCCTCGCTGAGTTCGAAGCCGGCGAGCGCCGAGCCGCCGAACAGCACGGCGTACACGTGGGGTTCGGCGCGGGCGAAGTCCTGGTAGGCGCGGCAGAGTCCGGCCAGTTCACGGACGGGATCGGCGTCGGGCGCGACGGCGGGCGGCACCTCCCGCACCCGGGCGAGGAACCGGTCGACGCCCTCCTTCATGACCTCGCGCACCAGTTCCGGCATGGACCCGAAGTGGGTGTACACGGCCATGGTGGAGGCGCCGACGGCCCGGACGAGCCGCCGTGCGCTGAGCGCGCCGGGTCCTTCCTCGGCGAGGACGCGGGCGGCCTCGTCGAGCAGACGGCGGCGGAGGGCAGGACCGCCGCGGCCGGGCGCCACCGGATCGGGGTTCTGGGTTGACACGAGCCGAGCATAACGCTGTTATTGAGCATAACAGCGTTATGGACGGGGGTTCGGCGCATGCGCGGGACGGGTACGCGAACGCGACCGGTACGGCTGCCAGAGGCGGCGGGGGACGACACGGGGACCACGGAGGGCGCGGGGCCCGCGCTGCGGCTCGCGGTGATCGGGGACTCGGTGGCGGCGGGCGTGGGCGCGCCGAACCACCGGGACGCGCTCACCGGCCAGACGGCACAGGCCCTGACGGCGCTGACCGGCCGGGCGGTGTCCTGGCGGGTGACGGCGAAGGCGGGCGCGACGCTCTCGGCGGTGCGGCGCGGTCTGCTGTCGGGTCTGACCGACCCGACGACCCGTTGGCGCCCGCATCTGGTCCTGGTGGTGGCCGGCACCAACGACGCGCTGCGGCTGCGCCGGCCGGGCGCGTTCCGCCGGGACGCCGAGTCGCTGATCCGCGACATACGCCTGCGGCTCGGCGAGGACGTCCCGCAGAACTACTCGATCAGGTCGACCGGAATCGCGCGGAACATCTGGCGCTGGACTTCGCGCAGCATGTTCTCGGCACCCTTCAGGAGCGGATCGAGGAACCCGTACAGGACGCGTACCGTGAATACCTCGCGGCCGCCCACGAAGCGATCGATCTCGGCGTGGCGAGCCCTCGGTTGCTCAAGGCCCACGAGCGGCTCTACAAGACCGCCGAGCGGTGGGAGGGCAACCGGCACCTTCTGGCCTTGGGAGCCGGACTGGCGATGCAGGCCGTGCGGGTCGGCTGTCAGCGGATGATGGAGGAGGCGCGTCCTCACATGCTGCGCAGCTCACTGATCACCGTTCAGGACCTCGCACGCGAAAGCCAGACGGAGATCGGCCGCTGGTACGCCGAGCGGATCCCTGACGAGGGCGAGGAGCGGCGGCAGGCCGCACGCAAGGGCCGCTGGGAGGAAACCCGATGGCAGGTACAGCACGTCATCGCCACCGAACCCGCTCCGTACAAGGCCAGGACGGACCGGTCGAGCCAATGACGAGCAGCCGTGGATAAACGAGTAGGACCTCCCACAGCATGACCGCAGAATTCTTCATGGACCTTGATGACGGCATGACCGAGTACTTCCGTGAGATCGCGGACGAGACGGTGTCGCGCTTCGGCATCTCTCGTGCGGAGGCCGTTGCCAGGATCAACGAGCGATACCACGATGCGGAGATCTCCGCCTACCCCGACCTCATGTGCCATGAGTTCCCGGAGTTCTGGTCCTACGGCCTGTACTACTACCCGGACGAGTCCGGACGACTTCCCACAGGCGACGAGGACGACGACGCCGGATTCGACTTCGCGCGTCTTCGGATCCGGCCCGCGCCTGCGAAAGACTCGCCGTTCTGGACGGTTGAGGAATGAACCCGGGCCCCGCGACGGATTCCGCGGTCAGAAGCCGAGCTTGCGTAGCTGCTTGGGGTCGCGCTGCCAGTCCTTCGCGACCTTCACATGCAGGTCAAGGAAGACCGGCGTGCCCAGCAGCGCCTCGATCTGCTTGCGGGACTTGATGCCGACGTCCTTCAGGCGTTTGCCCTTCGGGCCGATGACGATGCCTTTCTGGCTGGAGCGTTCGATGTAGAGGTTGGCGTGGATGTCCAGCAGCGGCCGGTCCGCGGGGCGGTCCTCGCGCGGCAGCATCTCCTCGACGACCACGGCGATGGAGTGCGGCAGCTCGTCCCGGACGCCCTCCAGCGCGGCCTCCCGGATCAGCTCGGCCACCATGACCTGCTCGGGCTCGTCCGTGAGGTCACCCTCGGGATACAGCGCGGGGCCCTCGGGCAGCATCGGGATCAGCAGGTCGGCGAGGAGTTCCACCTGCTTGTCGCCGACCGCCGACACCGGGACGATCTGAGCCCACTCGATGCCCAGTTCCTTGCCCAGCGCGTCGACGGCGATCAGCTGCTCGGCGAGTGCCTTGGAGTCCACCAGGTCGGTCTTGGTGACGACGGCGACCTTCGGTGTCTTCTTGATCCCGGCCAGCTCCTTCGCGATGAAGCGGTCGCCGGGGCCGATCTTCTGGTTCGCGGGCAGGCAGAAGCCGATCACATCCACCTCGGCCCAGGTGGTGCGCACCACGTCGTTCAGCCGCTCGCCCAGCAGGGTGCGCGGCTTGTGCAGGCCGGGGGTGTCGACCAGGATCAGCTGGGCTTCGGGGCGGTGCACGATGCCGCGCACCGTGTGCCGGGTGGTCTGCGGCCGGTTCGAGGTGATCGCCACCTTCTGCCCGACCAGCGCGTTCGTGAGGGTGGACTTGCCCGCGTTGGGGCGGCCCACGAAGCAGGCGAAGCCGGCACGGTGTACGGCCTCGGCCGACTGCTCGGATGACTGGGTACGAACGCTCATGCCGCCCATTGTCCCTGATCCCGGAGCCAGCGCCGTACCGCCCAGGACGGGCCCCGAAGCCGCTCCGCCTAACGGTGGGACACCAGAGCGTCACCCTGTGCGGTCCGGCGTGGTCGGGGCCGGGCGTGACGGCCGTGACGGGCCTGCGGGCACGGACGGGCGGCGTGTGCGGCTTCGGCGTGCCCGGGCCAGCAGGGTCACGCCGGTGGCGGCCACGGCGGCGGCCACCGCCGCCACCAGCCATGGAAGCGCCAGGAACGAGGCGCTCGCCGACTGCCGCGTACCGGTGGCGTGTGCCGTCAACGTGACCTTCCCCCAGTCGAGTTGGGGCGGGTTACGCCATGGCGCGGTGAGCCGGACGCGCTGTCCGGGCAGCAGCTCCGCGGGGAGCCCGGTCAGGTCGCGGGCCAGCAGTGTACGGCCGAACATCCCCCGCACCCCGAGTTCCACCTGCGGATCGAGGGTGACGTTGCCGGTGTTGTGCAGGGTGTAGGAGATGACCGCGGTGCTGTCGCCGAGGCCGGGAACGAGCGGCTGCTGGTGGCTGATGCGGACGTGTTCGACGGCCAGCGCGGGCAGCGCGGGCCCGCTCACCCGTAGATAGACCCGGGCGCCGACGGCCCGGCGCACGCCGAGCGCGGCCGAACCGGCGCCGGACTCGATCCGCTCGTCGATCGCCACGAGCGCGCCCGGGTGGTCGCCGGGTTCGGCGTCGGCGGGCACCCGCAGCGTGAAGGGCACCGTGACGGTGCCGTGACCGGGGACGGTGATCCGGGACCTCGCGGGCCGCGCCCACGCGCCGACCCCCCGCATCCGCTCGCCGGGCGACCGCACGGCGAAGCCGCCGTCCCGGGCGGTGTTGTAGGCGTCGGCCGCGTACAGCCGGAAGGTGCGGGGCTCGGCGGTCTTGTTGGCGATGACCATCTTGTCCGCGATGCGCCGGCCGGGGTCGGCGAAGAGAGAGAAGTACGGCCGTACGGCGACGCGTGAGGAGACGGGGTGGACGGACCAGCTGCCGTTGTCGGCGGCCCGCGCGGGCGTGACCGCGAGGCCGGAAAACAGCCAGCACAGGCTCAGCAGGAGGACGTACGGCTTGCGCATGGGTGCGTACCCCCACGGGCGTAGGTCGTGGCGGTCGGGCGGGTGCGGCCCCCCGTGCGGGCGGGCGCCCGGCCGCCGGAGTCGGGCACGGTCAGGTGAGGGTGAGCGTGAGGACGCCGGAGTAGCCGCCCGGAGGCGTGAACGCCGGTACGTCCAGGGACAGTCCGGCATCGACGGTGAACTCACCGCCGGTCAGCGTCCCGTCCGGGGCCTGGGCCAGCGTGGCCCCCGAAGCGCCGACCGGGCCGGCCGAACCGGCCTCGCAGGTGCTCGGGCTGCCCGCCTTCGTCGCGCAGGTGGGGCGCCAGCTCAGCTTTCCGGCGTCGATACGGCCGCCGGGGCCGGTGAAGTCGGTGACCTTGCCGGTCAGGGACCAGCCGGCGGGGCCGCCACGGAAGTCCTTGACGGTCACCGTCCGCAGCTCGCCCGTGGCGGCGCCGCCCTGGCCGAAGTCGACCGCCGACAGCGCGACGGAGTCCCCGGCCTGGGACATGGACAGGGTGCCCGCCTTGACGGTGGTGGTCAGCTTCTGGCTGCCGTCGGGGACGGGCGTGGTGTCGTTGACGCCGTAGGCCGCGGGTCCGGCGCCCAGGTCGGCGCTCCACGCGTCGCCCTCGTAGGCCACGATCCCGGTGGTGGCCGGGTCGTTGACGACGAGGGAACCGCTGAAGGAACCCCGGGCGTCGGCGGTCGCGGTCGCCGTGTCCGCGGTCTGTGCGGCCCCGGACCGCCCGGCCAGGGTGACACGCGCGCCCGGCGTGAAGTCGCTGCCGCTCACGGTGACCCGGTCACCCGGATCCCCCGATGCCGAACTAAGCGAGATGGCGCGGGAGTTGGTGGGAGTGCCGGAGGTCGCCGTGATGGTCTGGGACACCGGGGCGGGCGGGTCGGTGACCGTGCAGGGGGTGTCCAGTTCGAGGATGTAGCTGGTGTGGATGTTGTAGTCGCCGGGCGAGAGGGTGATCGCACCGGGTGTGGTGACGGTGAACGTCCCGGTCATGGAGAACGACGGGAATGCGCCCTTCCCCGGCACCGGGGGGTTCTTCTTCGGCCCCGCCACCGTGATGCTGCCGCTCTGCGCGCCGCCGAGGGTGACCTTCCCGGTCGGGGTCATGATGTCGGCCGGCAGCGCGAGGTCGGTGGGGTTGCCCGCGGCGGCCGTGACCACGGTGTAGGTCACGGTGACGGTGTCGCCGACCGTGGGGCCGGCGTTGTCCACCGAGATGTTCGCGGTGGTGGTGCCGTCGATGGGCGGCAGGCCCGCGATCGCGGGCGGGATGCAGTGGGTGGCGAAGTCCACGTTGCCGCCCGTGGCGCCGGCCGGGCAGGCCAGGGCGCCGCCCGCGGTGACCGCGAGCGCGGTCGCGCCGAGCAGGGACGCCCAGCGCCACCGGGCGGATCTTCGGAGTGTCGAACCCATGGGCCCCCTCCTGAGGGTCGCGGGCGCAGCGGCTCGGCTGCGCCGACAGGGGGCCATTGATGTGGAGGCCGCGTGAGAAGTCAATGGAGACGCGGCAGGAAAACTGACGGAGCATCAGCTTCCCTGCCGCGGCCGTGCGTCGGACCCTCTCTGTGTCAGTCGAACACGAACGGGCCCGGTGACTGGTTGCCGGTCGCCTTACAGGTGACGGTGATGCCGAAGATCTTCATCTGCAGCGAGCCGCCGTGTGCCTCCAGGCTGTCGCCGGAGGCCACGGTGCCGCTGAGCGGGCCGACGGTGACCGGGTCACCGGCGGCCATGGCGGGATTCTTCGTGCCGCTGAAAACGGTGCTGCCACCGCCCGCCTTGACCATCGTGAGCTTGGACGTGATCGAGTCCGCCGACAGCGCCAGCGGTGCGGTGACCGCGGTGGACTTGAGGGTCAAGGTGGCCGAGGTGCCGTTCTGGGTGGCGGTGAGCGTGGCCGCGCCACCGCCGAAGGCCCCGCAGTCGGCGTTGATCGTCGCCGACTGCGGGGTGACGGCCAGGGCGGCGGGCGCGAAGGCCAGCCCGGTGACCGCGAGGGCCCCGACCGCCAGTGCCGCACCGGTTGCTGTTCGCTTGCCTCTCATGGGGATCCGGCTCCCTTCCCGTTGTCTGGGAATGCCATGTGGGGATGGAGAGGAGGTACGCCCCGACGGACACCCCGGGCCAGGTGGGTGCGGACACCCTGCCGGGGGCTGGAACTGACGGTCCGTCGGAACTCGCGTTCCCATTGACACGCGGGGCACAGACAGCGGCAAGGTGGATTTCCGGCCTATTCCCCCGACCACGGCCGCCCACCGCCCGGACGGCTGCACGACGACGTCCCCAGCAGGGGCCCACGACCGGATGCCGGGCGCACGACGAACCGGGGCAGCGGCGGCCCAGCCGTGCGCATTCCGCTCCGGTCGGGCTGGGCCCGCAAGGGGCGCGGGGAC
>NZ_JBEPAP010000006.1:148148-165454 GCF_040298665.1 Streptomyces sp. NPDC001508 | reverse complement strand
GGAACTGCGCGACCGGCCACGACAGCCCCGCAGCGAACAACGGCGCACGCCACCACGTTCAGTCGGCCGACGGCCACGAACACCCAGCCCGCAGCCGAACCGGCCGAGAACAACGCGGCCAGCCGTGCTAAGCCCCCAAAGGGCGCGGGGAACTGCGCGACCGGCCACGACAGCCCCGCAGCGAACAACGGCGCACGCCACCACGTTCAGTCGGCCGACGGCCACGAACACCCAGCCCGCAGCCGACAACGGTCGGCAACCAGCGGCGCGGCTCAGTCGGCGGACAGCGTCTGCCGGACCGCGCCGTCGGGCCCGGCCACCAGTACCGGGGTACCGGTGCCGCCGAGGTCCCGTACGGCGGCCAGGTCTTCGGCGGGCACGCCCCCCGCGTCGGTCACCACGGCCGCCGCCTCCAGGGACTTCGCCCCGGACGCCACCGCCATCGCCACGGCCGTCCGCAGCGCGCTGAGCCGCAGCGAGTCGAGTGCGACGGTCCCGGCGACATAGGTGCGCCCGGTCTCGTCCCGTACCGCCGCGCCCTCGGGCACGCCGTTGCGGGCCCGTGCGGAACGGGCCAGGGTGACGATCTTGCGGTCCTCGGGGTCGAGCCCGTTGCTGTCGGTCATGCCCCGAGCATACGAAGCCCCGCACGCCGGGTCGTCCCCGGGCGGCGGGCGGTGTCAGGGGCGGTCGAGGCGGAGCCGTTCGGCGCGCGGCAGCCCCGCGACGACCAGGTCGTACGAGTCCTCGATCAGCTCTCTCACCAGACGGCCCGGGAGTTCCCCGTCGACCGTGACGGTGTTCCAGTGCCGCTTGTTCATGTGCCAACCCGGGACGATCAGACCCGGATGCTCGCCGCGCAGCCGCACCGCGTCCTCCGGATCGCACTTGAGGTTCACCGTCAGCGGTGTGGCACCCAGGCTGGTCAGCGCGAACAGCTTGCCCCGCACCTTGAAGACCGAGGTCTCGGGGTTGAACGGGAAGTCCTCCACGCTCGCGTTGAAGGACAGGCAGAAGTCACGCAGCGCCTCGGGCGTCACTCGGCCTCCTTGTCGACGGGCGCCCCGACCGCGGCGACCGGCTCCACCAGCACGGTCACGATCTTGTTCCGGCGTCCGGCCGCGGCCTCCGCGGTCAGCCGCAGCTCCCGGCCGTCCGGCAGCTCCACGACCGATGTGGCACCCGCGATCGGCACCCGGCCCAGCGCCTTCGCGAGCAGCCCGCCGACCGTCTCCACGTCCTCGTCGTCGTACTCCTCCAGCCCGTACAGCTCGCCGAGGTCGGTGATGTCGAGGCGGGCGGTGACCCGGTAGCGGTCCTCGCCCAGTTCCTCCACGGGCGGCAGCTCACGGTCGTACTCGTCGGTGATCTCCCCGACGATCTCCTCCAGGATGTCCTCGATGGTGACGATGCCGGCCGTGCCGCCGTACTCGTCGATGACGACCGCGACGTGGTTGCGTTCCTTCTGCATCTCGCGCAGCAGGTCCCCCGCGTTCTTGGTGTCGGGCACGAACACGGCGGGCCGCATGGCCGTCGACACCACATCGTTCTCGGCGTCACGGCTGATGTGCGTCTTGCGCACCAGGTCCTTCAGATACACGATCCCGACGATGTCGTCCTCGCTCTCCCCGGTGACCGGGATACGCGAGAAGCCGGACCTGAGGGCCAGGGTCAGGGCCTGGCGGATCGTCTTGTAGCGCTCGATGACGATCAGGTCGGTGCGCGGGACCATGACCTCCCGCACCAGGGTGTCGCCCAGTTCGAAGACCGAGTGCACCATGCGGCGCTCGTCGTCCTCGATCAGCGACTCCTGCTCGGCGAGGTCGACCAGCGCGCGCAGCTCCGCCTCGGAGGCGAACGGGCCGCGGCGGAAGCCCTTGCCGGGGGTGAGGGCGTTGCCGATGAGGATGAGCAGCGACGGGATCGGGCCCATCACCCGGGCCAGCGGCACCAGCACATACGCCGCCGCGGTGGCCGTGTTGAGGGGGTGCTGCCGGCCGATGGTGCGCGGCGAGACACCGACGGCGACGTACGACACGAGGACCATGACGGCCATCGCGATGAGCAGCGCCTCGGCGGTGGAACCAGGGAACTCCTCCAGGCAGGCGTAGGTGACCAGCGCCGCCGCGGCCATCTCGCAGGCGACGCGGACCAGCAGCGCGACATTGAGGTAGCGGGTGGGGTCGGCGGCGACCTGGGCCAGCTTGGTGCTGCCGCGGCGGCCGGACTTCACGGCCTCCTCGGCGCGGAAGCTGGAGACACGCGCGAGACCCGCCTCCGCGCAGGCGGCGAGCCAGGCGACGACGACCAGCGCGATCGCGCCGAGGACGATCTGCGGACTCATGCGGCCCCGCTTACGTGACCGTGGGCGCCGGGGACGGGCCGGCCAGGCCCTTCTCCGCGCGCCAGCCGTCCACGATGGCCGCCTGCAGGCCGAACATCTCGGCCCGCTCGTCGGCCTCCTCGTGGTCGTAGCCGAGCAGGTGCAGCACCCCGTGGACGGTGAGCAGCTGAAGCTCCTCGTCCATGGAGTGCTGCGTCGGGGCCTCGGCCCCCTGCTTCGCGGCGACCTCCGGGCACAGCACGATGTCACCGAGGAGTCCCTGTGGGGGCTCGTCGTCGTCCTTGGCGGGCGGCCGCAGCTCGTCCATCGGGAAGGACATGACATCGGTCGGGCCCGTGAGGTCCATCCACTGGATGTGCAGCTGCTCCATGGCGTCGGCGTCCACGACGATCACCGAGAGCTCGGAGAGCGGGTGGATGCGCATCCGCGCGAGCGCGTAGCGGGCGATGTCGAGGATCGCCTGCTCGTCTACCTCGGTGCCGGATTCGTTGTTGACGTCGATCGACATGCTCGTGCTGGTCTACTTCCCCTTGTGCGCGTGACCGGCCTTGCCGCGGACGCCCTTGTGGGTGCCGTTCTCGGTGCCGTGACTGCTGTCGTACTTCTCGTACGCGTCGACGATACGGCCCACCAGCTTGTGCCGTACCACATCTCGGGAGGACAGCCGGGAGAAGTGGACGTCCTCCACGCCGTCCAGGATGTCCTGCACCTGGCGCAGACCGGACTTGGTGCCGTCCGGCAGGTCGACCTGGGTCACATCGCCCGTGATCACGATCTTCGAATCGAAGCCGAGCCGGGTGAGGAACATCTTCATCTGTTCGGGGCTGGTGTTCTGAGCCTCGTCCAGAATGATGAAGGCGTCATTGAGAGTCCGGCCACGCATATAGGCCAGCGGGGCGACCTCGATCGTGCCGCTGGCCATCAGCTTGGGGATCGAGTCCGGGTCGATCATGTCGTGCAGGGCGTCGTAGAGCGGGCGCAGGTACGGGTCGATCTTCTCGTAGAGCGTGCCCGGCAGAAAGCCGAGGCGCTCGCCCGCCTCGACCGCGGGGCGGGTCAGGATGATGCGGTTGACCTGCTTGGACTGCAGGGCCTGTACCGCCTTGGCCATGGCGAGGTAGGTCTTGCCGGTGCCGGCGGGGCCGATACCGAAGACGATCGTGTGCTTGTCGATCGCGTCGACGTAGCGCTTCTGGTTGAGCGTCTTGGGGCGGATCGTGCGGCCACGCGAGGACAGGATGTTCTGCGTCAGCACCTGGGCCGGGGTCTCCTGGCCGTCGCTCTCCCCGTTCTCGCTCGCCTTGAGCATGGCGATCGAGCGTTCCACTGCGTCCTCCGTCATCGGCTGCCCGGTGCGGAGCACCAGCATCATCTCGTCGAACACGCGCTGGATGAGGGCGACTTCACCGGGGTCGCCGACCGCGCTGATCTCATTGCCCCGGACGTGGATGTCGGCCGCCGGGAAGGCCTTCTCGATCACGCGCAGGAGGGAGTCGCCGGAACCCAGCACGGTGACCATCGGGTGCTGGGCGGGGACCGTGAACTGTGCTCTCGCCTGTTCCTGCGCGGGGGCGCGAGCTGTGGGTGTCTGAGTCATGGGCCGGCGCTTAAGGCCTGCGGTTCCTCCTCTTCACGGCCGCGTAGCTGAGGGCGGCCTCGCGCTTCCAAGAGTACGACGGTGCACCGACAACGCCGTAGGCCTTTTCGCCCACCGACCACGAACCGTCCCCGAACCCGCCCCGTCCCGGCTTCCCCGAAACGCTCTCACCCCGAGCCCCCGGAACACCCCCGGGCATGCGCCCGAACGAGTGACCGACCCGGTCTCCCCCACAAACCACACCAGAGCCCCCGCGCCGGCCCCGGCGCCGGGGGTGTGGCTTCGCGGGGCGGCTGGAGTGTGACCTCGCGGGCGGGCGGGCCGTGGCCTCGCGGGGCGGCCGGGGTGTGGCTTCGCGGGCGCCAGGCCGTGACCTCGCGGGGCGGCCGGAGTGTGGCTTCGCGGGCAGCTGGGGTGTGACCTCACCGGGCGGCCGGAGCGTGGCCATTTGGGGTCGGGGCCCAGTGCCTCCCCCGCAGCCCGGGGTCCGACCCTTCTCGGGGCCGTTGAGCCGTGACCTCGCGGGCGCGTGGGGGTGTGGCTTCGCGGGCGGCCGGGGCGTGACCTCACTGGGCGGCCGGGGTGCGACCTTGCGCAGCGGCTGGGGTATGGCTTCGCGGGCAACGGAGCGGCTGGAGTGTGGCTCCGCGGACAGTTGGGGTGTGGCCTCACAGGGCGGCTGAGCTGTGACCTCACGAGGAGGCCGGGGTGACCCCACCGGGCGGCCGGGGTGTGGCCTTTGGGGTCGGGGCCCAGTGCCTGCCCCGCAGCCCGGGGTCCGACCCTTCTCGGGGCCGTTGAGCCGTGACCTCGCGGGCGCGTGGGGATGTGGCTTCGCGGGCGGGCGGGCCGTGGGCTCATGCGGCTGGGGTGTGGCCTTTGGGGGGCGGAGGCCAGTGTCTCCGCCGGAGCCCGGGCAGGTGCTTGTCGGGGGCCGGTGGGTGTCAGGGTGAGCGGCGGAAGCCGATGGTGGGGACTGCCCGGCGGCGGGGCCAGGAACGTGCGGGTTCCTCCGGTACCAGGCGCTCCAGGAACGCGTACCGCCGCAGCGCGGTCGGGTCCTGGCCGTCCACCGACTGCACCCTGCGCCACCACGCCCCGATCTCCGACCAGCCGGGGGCCGACAGGGACCCGCCGAACTCCTGGACGGACAGCGCGGCGGTGAGCCCCGCGAAGGCCAGCCGGTCCGCCAGCGGCCAGCCCGCCAGGGTGCCGGTGACGAAGCCCGCCACGAAGACATCGCCGGCGCCCGTCGGATCAAGGGCCTCCACGGCGATCGCGGGGACCTCCGCGGTCTCCTCGGTCCGCCGGTCCACCGCGTAGGCGCCCTCCGCACCGAGCGTGACCACCGCCAGCGGTACGTGGTCGGTCAGCGCGTGCGCCGCCGAGCGGGGGCAGCGGGCGCCGGTGTAGCGCATCGCCTCCTCGGCGTTCGGCAGGAACGCCTCGCAGTGCTCCAGGTCGGGCAGCCCGGACAGGTCCCAGGCGCCCGTGTCGTCCCAGCCGACGTCCGCGAAGACACGGGTGCCCTCCCGCGCGGCCTGGGCGATCCAGGGGGCGCGCGCGCCGGGCGTCAGGGACGCGACCGCGGCACGCGCGCGTGGCGGGCAGTCCGGTGCGGGTTCCTCGGGCGGCGGCTCGTGCCCGTGGGAGACCATCGTGCGCTCGTCGTCGTACGCCATCGAGACGGTCACCGGGGAGTGCCAGCCGGGTGCGGTGCGCGACGCGGACAGGTCGATGCCCTCGCCGTGGGACAGGGCGTCCCAGCAGTACTCGCCGTAGTGGTCGTCACCGAAGGCCGCGGCGAGGGAGGTGCGCAGGCCGAGCCGGGCCAGTGCCGTGGCCATGTTGGCGACCCCGCCTGGGCTCGACCCCATGCCGCGGGCCCAGGACTCCGTGCCGCGCACGGGCGCCGCGTCGAGCCCGGTGAAGATGATGTCCAGGAAGACGGTGCCCGTCAGGTAGACGTCCCAGGGCGGGTCCCCGGGGGCGCGCAGGGCGGCCAGCGGGTCGACGTGGACCTGCCCGTGCTGGGGCTGGGTGAGGTGCTCCGGTTCCTCTCCGGCAATCGTGCGAGACGCGATCACGGGGCGCTCCCTGACGTGGTACGGGTCAGGCCAGTGTGCACCCTTCAGCCGTGACCGGTCTCACCTCGGGGGCGTGGCGCCGGGTGCCCTGAGCGGGGGCGCTCCGCCGGGAGGGCCGTGCTGCGCCGTCGGTCGGCTGCGGCGGAGTTGTGGCCGGTCACGCCCGCGCGGCGGAGCCGCAGCCGACACGAGCGGATCCGATCGTGGGCAGGAGGAGCGGGTCTCACCAACGGGGGACGGAGGGGGTGACCCACCGGGGGTCGGCGACCCGCATCGCGGCCGCGTCGTCGCGTTCCCTGAGCGTGCCGTCGTCGGCGGCCCAGCGGCGGTGCAGGAACTCCAGCCGGTCGCGGTCGAGTTCGACGCCGAGGCCGGGCGCGTCCGGGACGGCGACCTTGCCGCCGGTGAAGGTGAGGCGTTCGGTGAGGACGTCCTCCGACTGCCAGGGGTAGTGGGAGTCACAGGCGTGGTGCAGGCCCGGGACGGTGGCGGCCACGTGGGTCATGGCGGCCAGACTGATCCCCAGGTGGGTGTTGGAGTGCATGGAGACGCCGACGCCGAAGGTGCGGCAGACGGCGGCCAGTTGCTGGGTGCTGCGCAGCCCGCCCCAGTAGTGGTGGTCGCAGAGCACCACCTGGACGGCGCCCGTGGTGAAGGCCTCTTGGACCTCGGCGAAGGTCGTCACACACATGTTGGTGGCCAACTGGACGGGGGTGCCGGCGGCGACCTCGGCCATCGCGGGCGTGCCGAGGGTGGGGTCCTCCAGGTATTCGAGGACGTCGGCGAGTTCCTCCGCCACGTTCAGCGAGGTCGCCACGGACCAGGCGCCGTTGGGGTCGAGCCGCAGCGGGTGCCCGGGGAAGGCCCGGGCCAGGGCGCGGACGGCGGCCGTCTCCTCGTCGGGCGGGAAGACGCCGCCCTTGAGCTTGAAGGAGGTGAAGCCGTACCGCTCCTTGAACAGGCGCGCCTGCTCGACGATCCCGGCCGAATCGAGGGCGGCGCCCCAGTCGTCGCGTTCGCCGGTGACACCGTCGGGGTGGTCGGCCCACTTGTAGAAGAGGTACGCGCTGTACTCGACGGCGTCGCGCACCTTGCCGCCGAGCAGCGCGTGCACGGGCAGTTGGAGCGCCTTGCCGAGGGCGTCGAGGCAGGCGACCTCGAAGCCGGAGACCACGGACAGCCGCAGCTTGTCGGCGGTCTGGACGCCGCGCAGTCCGCCGACGTCGACGGCGTCGCTGACCCGGGAGGAGTCCACGGCGATCTCGTCGGCGACCGTGAACAGACCGTTGAGGTCGGACACCTGACGTCCTGTCAGCCGATCGGCGAACGGCCTTGCCAGTTCCAGGTACTTGGTGTCCCCGTATGTCTCGCCGACGCCCGTGACGCCGTCAGCGGTCACCACCTCGATGATCAGGCGGGGCGTGTAGGGCTGGTGGACGCCCTGCGTGTTGAGCAGTGGCGGGTCGGCGACCATGACCGGGGTCAGCCGTACGTCGGTGATGGTCAGGTCACGGGTCACAGGGCGGCTCCCACGAAGTCGAGTCCGGTGGTCAGCGGGGTCTTCAGGGCGTCGAGGTCGTCCGTGGACGGCTCGGTGAGCGGGGCGCGCACGGGTCCGGGCCGGCCACGCAGCCGGCCGTGGCCTTCACAGGGTGGCGACGAGGTGGTGCGGCAGCGCGTCGGCTCCGGCCTCCTCGGCGATACGGGCGAACCGGGCCGCCTGCGCCCAGCCGTAGCCGGTGCCGACCACGACCGGTGTCCGGCCCGCAGCCTCGGCCACCGCGACGGAGACGACCTGTCGGCACTCGTCCTCGTCCAGCGAGAAGAACTCGCCGGCGCCGCAGGCGGGGAAGACGGCTTTGGGCGCGGTGGCGATCTGGGCGGTCACCCCTAGCCGTCTCCCTATGTAGACATAATCCACGTATGAAGACAGAGTTATGGAGGCGAACCACGAGCGTCAATGGCGCGGACGGATCCGACCACGATCGGCGCATGTCGCAGTCAGGAGGCGTGCGCGAGGTGAAGTCCGCCGCGCGCACCGTGCAGCTGCCCGGGGGCTGCCGCCCCCAGACCCCCGCTTCGGCCTGGCGGCCTCGTCCTCAAACGCCGGAGAGACCTGCTCCACCTGCGGCGTCAAGGACGGAGCGCCGGTAGGACCAGGAGAAATCCCTGCACGGCGCGAAGAGGCAGGAAGCCATGGATTGCCGACCGAACCCTGTGCCGCGTAGTGGCACAGCAACACGTCGAGAAGGCCAGAATCCTCGGGCTTCAGCCCCAGGTACAAGTCAATCGAAGGTGTACGCGTCCACCTCCGCCAGGTACCGCGCCCTGCGCTCCTCGTCGTCCTCGAGGAACGACGCCAGGAAGGAGTTGCGGGCCAGCTCCCGCAGCCGGCCCTCGGTCAGGTCCAGCGCCTCGCGCACCGCGTCGAAGGTGTCGCCGACGTAGCCGCCGAAGTAGGCCGGATCGTCGGAGTTGACCGTGCACATCAGTCCGGCGTCCAGCATCGCGGGCAGCGGATGCTCGGCCAGGACGTCCACCGCGCGCAGCCGCACGTTCGACAGCGGGCACACGGTCAGCGGGATACGCTCCCGCACCAGCCGTTCGACCAGCGCCGCGTCCTCCAGGCAGCGCAGCCCGTGGTCGACGCGCTCGACGCCCAGCACGTCCAGCGCCTCGGTGATGTACTCCGGCGGCCCCTCCTCGCCGGCGTGCGCCACCCGCCGCAGCCCGAGCGCCGCGGCGGCCTCGTACACCTCGCGGAACTTCACCGGCGGATGCCCGGCCTCGGCCGAGTCCAGGCCGACGCCGGTGATCCGGTCGAGGTGCGGCCGGGCCGCCTCCAGGGTGCGCAGCGCCGACTCGGCGGACTCGTCCCGCAGGAAGCACATGATCAGCCGGGTGGAGACGCCGTGGTTCTCCGCACTGCTGCCGAGCGCACGCCACAGCCCCTCGACGACCGTGTCCATGGCCACTCCCCGGGCCAGGTGCGCCTGCGGGTCGAAGAAGACCTCCGCGTGCCGTACGCCCTGGGCGGCGGCGCGGGCCAGATAGGCGTCGGCCAGGTCCGCGAAGTCACGCTCGGTGCGCAGAACGGCCATGAGTTCGTAGTACAGGTCAAGGAAGGACTGAAGGTCCTCGAACCGGTACGCCGCACGCAGTTCCTCGGTGTCCGCGTACGGGAGCTTCACGCCATTGCGCTCGGCCAGCCGGAACGCCAGCTCGGGCTCCAGAGTGCCTTCGATGTGGAGGTGCAGTTCTGCTTTGGGGATGGGCATCAAAGCATCGTACGGTCGTTTCACCTGCGCTTTGGAACCGGCACTCTCAGCAGGTCGTGCGCCACGGTCAGCTCGCCCTCGAAGCCCGCGGCCCGCGCCTGCCGCTCGAACTCCTCCGGGCCCGGGTAGCGCTGGCTGAAGTGGGTGAGCACCAGGTGTCGTACGCCGGCGTCCCGGGCCGCGCGGGCGGCCTGACCGGCCGTCAGATGCCCGTATTCCGCGGCCAGTTCGGCGTCCTCGTCCAGGAAGGTGGACTCGATGACCAGCAGATCGCAGCCCTCGGCGAGCGCGTGCACCCCGTCGCACAGCCGGGTGTCCATGACGAACGCGAAGCGCTGTCCGCGGCGCGCCTCGCTGACGGCGTCGAGCGGCACACCCCGCAGCACGCCCTCGCGCTGCAACCGGCCGACGTCCGGCCCTGCGATGCCGTGCGCGGCCAGCCGCTCCGGCAGCATGCGGCGCCCGTCGGGCTCGACCAGGCGGTAGCCGTACGACTCGACCGGGTGTGACAGCCTGCGCGCCTCCACGGTGTAGGCGGGGGTCACCACGAGGGTGCCGTCGCGGTCCACCGGCGCCTCGGTGAGCGCGACGGTCTCGCGGTAGGCGGTGGCGTACCGCAACCGGTCGAAGAAGCGCTGTCCCGAGCGCGGGTAGTGGGCGGTGACCTGGTGCGGCACCCGGTCCAGGTTGATCCGCTGGATCACGCCGGCCAGGCCCAGCGAGTGGTCCCCGTGGAAGTGCGTGACGCAGATCCGGTTCAGGTCGTGGGCGGCGACCTGGGCCCGCAGCATCTGGCGCTGGGTGCCCTCGCCGGGGTCGAACAGGATCCCCTCACCGTCCCAGCGCAGCAGATAGCCGTTGTGGTTGCGCTGCCGGGTGGGAACCTGGCTGGCGGTGCCGAGCACCACCAGTTCACGGACGGACATGGCGCCCTATCCGGGGGGCCACTGCAAGCCGCGACCGCCGAGGATGTGCGCGTGGGCGTGCCAGACCGTCTGTCCGGCGCCGCTGCCGGTGTTGAAGACGATGCGGTAGCTCTCCAGCTTGTCCTCGTCGGCGACGGCCTGGGCCTCGCGCAGCATGTCCGCGGCGAGCGACGGGGCGGCGGTGGCCAGTGCGGCCGCGTCGCGGTAGTGCGCCTTGGGGATCACCAGGACATGGGTGGGCGCCTGGGGGTTGATGTCCCGGAAGGCGACCGTGGTCTCCGTCTCACGGACGACGGTCGCCGGGATCCGCCCCGCGACGATCTTGCAGAACAGACAGTCGTCCTGCGGCGCACCGTCCGCTTGCTCCCCTGCCACTGTGCCTCCTCACGCCGGACCATCTCGTACGTGTGCATGGTAACGAGGCCGGCCGGCGGCCGTGGCGCCCCGAAGGGGCGCGGGGAACTGCGCTACCGGCCACGACGCCGCCGCAGCGAACCGCCGACAGACGCCCCCAAGGGCCGCGGGGAACTGCGCGACCAACCACAACGGCGCCACACCCGAAGGACGGCAGACGCCCCCGAAGGGGATCGTGGCGCCGTAGGTCACGGCAGGGGCGGTGGCGTCTTGGCGGGGGTCGTCTCCAGGGTGGCCAGGGCCAGGGCCACCGCCTCGTCCAGTTGGGGGTCGCGGTCGGCCGCCCAGTCCTGGGGGCGCTGCACCACCTCCACGTCCGGGTCGACCCCGTGGTTCTCCACGCCCCACTCGTCGCCCTCTGTCCAGAACGCGTACTTGGGCTGGGTGATCCGGGTGCCGTCGACCAGGTGGTAGCGGTTGTCGATGCCGATGACGCCGCCCCAGGTGCGGGTGCCGACCACCGGCCCGATGCCGAGCGCCTTGATCGCCGCGTTGACGATGTCGCCGTCGGAGCCGGAGAACTCGTTGGCGACGGCCACCACGGGCCCACGGGGCGCATCCAGCGGGTAGCTGACCGGCCGCATGCCGCGCGGCACGTCCCAGCCGACGATCCGCCGGGCCAGCTTCTCCACGACGAGCTGCGAGGTGTGCCCGCCCCGGTTCTCCCGTACGTCCACGACCAGCCCCTCGCGGGCCACCTCGATCCGCAGGTCGCGGTGGATCTGCGCCCAGCCGGGCGCCTGCATGTCCGGCACGTGCAGATAGCCGAGCCGGCCGCCGGAGCGCTCATGGACGTACGCCCGCCGGTCGGCGACCCAGGCGTGGTAGCGCAGCGGCTCCTCGTCGTCGAGCGGAACGACGACGGTGTGCCGCAGGTCGCCGCCGCCGGCCGGCGAGACGGTCAGCTCGACCGGCTGCCCGGCCGTGCCGACGAGCAGCGGGCCGGGACCGGCCACCGGGTCGACCGGCCGGCCGCCGACCGCGACGATCGCGTCCCCGGCGCGCACCGCGGCCCCTGGCGCGGCCAGCGGGGAGCGGGCGCGGGGGTCGGAGGTCTCCGCGGGCAGGATCCGGTCGATGCGCCAACTGCCGTCCGGGTGCCGGGAGATGTCGGCGCCGAGCAGCCCTTGGCGGGCGCCGGAGCCGTAGCCGCCGCGGGGTATCACATAGGCGTGCGAGGCGCCGAGTTCGCCCTGCACCTCCCACAGCAGGTCGACCAGGTCGTCGTGGGTGGCGACCCGGGCGAGGACGGGGCGGTAGCGGTCCAGGACGCCGGCCCAGTCGACCCCGCCCAGGTCGGGCCGCCAGAACTGGTCGCGCATGATCCGTCCGGCCTCGTCGTACATCTGCCGCCACTCGGCGACCGGGTCCACGGTCTGCCGGACCCGGGCGAGGTCGACGGTGAGGCTGGTGTCGCCGTCGTCGTCATGGGCGGCCCGCCGGTCGCTGGGCACCACCCTCAGCCGTTCGTCGGTGCGCAGCAGGACGCGTTTGCCGTCGCCGCTGACCTCGAAGTGGTCGGCGTCGACGGCGAGATGCTCGATGCGCTGCTGGACGAGGTCGTAGCGCTCCAGCTCGGTCTTGGGATCCGGGTCGTCGGGCGTGGCCCGGGACACGCCGAGGACGCCGCGCACCGGGTGGCGCAGCCACAGCACGCCGTCCTTCGCGGCACGCAGGTTGGAGTAGCGGGCGGCCTCGACCGGGAACGGGACGATCCGGTCGGCCAGACCGTCCAGGTCGATACGGGTCGCGGGGGTGCCCTCGCTGTCGGGTGTCTCGTCCCGGTCGGGGGTCTCGAACGGCCGCCCGTGCCGCTGCGGTCCGAACGGGGACGGCGTGGTCGCGGCCAGCGTGATCAGGTGCGGGCGGTCGCCGACCACGAAGGCCAGGTCGAGGACGTGCTCGTCGTACACCGGGTCGAAGGACCGGTTCGACAGGAAGGCGAGGTGTTTGCCGTCGAGGGTGAAGGCGGGCGCGTAGTCCTGGAAGCGCAGCGGGGTGGCCTCGGTGACCGACAGATCGGTGGTGTGGGCGAGCCGGAGCTGGCACAGCGGCTGCGGGCCGGGGTGCGACCAGGCGAGCCAGGCCGAGTCGGGCGAGAAGGCCAGCCCGGACACGTCGCCGTCGGCGCTGCGGTCGACCTCGCGCACCTCGCCGGTCTCCCGTTCGACGAGCAGCAGCCGGCCGTCGTGCGCGGCGACGGCGGCCCGGCTGCCGTCGGGCGCCATGGCCAGCTCCAGGACCCGGCCCAGCTGTCCCGCGGCGAGCCGCCGGGGCACGGCGCCGGGCGCGGTACCGGTCGCGGGCGCGAACTCCAGGGCGTCCTCGCCCTCGGCGTCGGTCACCCACACCACCCACTCCTCACCGTCCGCGCGGAAGGTGCGCGGCAGCCGGGCCCGCACGCCGGACTGCGCGGCGAGGGCGCGGGCGGGGCCGAAGCGGTGGGTGACCCAGTGGACGGCGCCGCGTACGCAGACCGCGCTGCCGCGCGCGGTGTGGTCGGGGGACGCGGCCCCGAACCAGCGGGCCGCGTTCAGCGGGTAGGGCTGGAGGTCCAGGCCGGGACCGCCCAGGCGTAGGTCGAGGCGCCGCGGCTCCGCGCCGTCCAGGTCGTCGAGGAGCCACAGTTCACCGGCGCTGGAGTAGACGACCCGGCTGCCGTCGGAGGCGGCGTGCCGGGCGTAGAAGCCGTCGAGCGGGGTGTGCCTGCGCAGGTCGGAACCGTCGGCGAGGGAGGAGTACAGCGCTCCGGTGCCCTCGTGGTCGGAGAGGAAGGCGATCCGGTCCCCCACCCACATCGGGTACTCGATGTTGCCGTCCAACTCCTCGTGCAGCCGGGCGAACTCCCCGGCGCCCTGGGCGTCGCCCGCCGCGTCGGGGGCGTTGCCGTCGATCCACAACTTGCCCGCCGTACCGCCCCGGTAGCGCTTCCACCAGGCGGCCTCCCGGCCCATCGTCGCGGACAGCAGCACGGTGCGCGGCCCGAACGCCACGTCGCCGACGGGCCCGTACGGCAGGGTGGCCGCGGGTCCGCCGTCCAGCGGGACCGCCCGCGCCCAGCTGCGGCGCATGCTGGGCTGGCCGTGCGTGCTGAGCGCGAGCACCCGGCCGTCCGGGGTCCAGCCGCGTACCTGGGTGCGCCAACTCCCCCAGTATGTAAGGCGCCGCGCGGGACCGCCGTCGACCGGGGCGACATGCACCTCGGGGGCGCCGTCGCGGGTGGAGGTCCAGGCGACGGCGGTGCCGTCGGGCGAGATGCGCGGCTGGGACACCGGCATGTTGTCCGCGCTGAGCCGCCAGGCCCGGCCGCCGTCCAGGGGGGCGAGCCAGACGTCGTCCTCGGCGGTGAAGGCGACCAGATCGCCGCGCAGATGGGGAAAACGCAGATACGAAGACGCTCGGGGGAGGCCGGCCGAACCCGCCACGCTCACCGCGCCCGTCGATGTGGACTCAGTCACCCGATCACCCTATGCAGCGCGGGCCGCGGATGAACCCGGTTCGGATCACTTGCCCGCGACGGGACGGCAGGAGGGGTCGGTCTGGCACCACAGGGTGCGGGTCACGGTGACGGTGGGGGCGGGCCGCGGCACGCTCGGGGGCCGGTAGGTGGCGGGCGGGGTGTACGCCGGCCCGGGGGTGGCGTCGCAGTCACCCAGGCCGTTGACGTGGAACCGCTCCTTGCCTGCCACCGTGGCGACCAGGTCGCCGCGTACGCAGGCGCCGCCGACGGCCTTGGTGATACGGCCCTTGACGGCGATGTCCTTCCCGTCCTCGGTACGTCCCTGGCAGTCGACGGAGACGATCGTGCTCGCGGTGGGCGAGGGCGACCGCCCGGTCGCCGTGCCACCGCTGCCACCGCTGCCGCCGCTGCCGCCGCTGCAGCTGAGCCAGCTCACGTCGACGTTCTGTCGTTCGAGCCGCGCCGTCGCGGTCCTGTCGGTGGTGTACGCGACGGTCGCGGTGCTCAGGCCGCCCGGTTCGCAGGCCACCGCACCGCCCACGGCCAGCACCGCGAGCCCCGCCACGGCCGTCACCCGAGCCCCGCGCGGCCGGGGCCGAATACACCTGAATACCCCCATGGAGGGCAGAGTGCCACCGACTTGAGCACAGCGGTAGGCCACAAACAGCCAGTCACCTGTTCGTGTGAGCCCGCCCCAGAAGACAACCGACGGCCGCCGACCAGCGCCAGGCGCAGCCCGGCAACCGTTCGTGCAGGCCCGGCCGGGAAGGGGGGCGACTGCCGTCATGAACAGCGGCCCGTACGAACCGGCAACTCCTCGCGTGAGCCTCACCCCAGAAGCGACCGACAGGCCGTCAACCAGCGCCAGGCGCGGCCCGGCAACCGTTCGTGCAGGCCCGGCCGGGAAGGGGGGCGACTGCCGTCATGAACAGCGGCCCGTACGACCCGGCAACTCCTCGTGTGAGCCTCACCCCAGAAGCGACCGACAGGCCGTCGACCAGCGCCAGGCGCAACCCCAGTAGCCGTTCGCCGAAACCGGTCCGGGACAGGGCCGGCGGTCGTCACGAACAGCATCCGGTACGGCCCGTCGGCCGGCGCACGGCGCGCGTCGGTGGGTGTTCGTGTGGGCCCCGGCCGGGAAGGGGGTGGCGGGGCGTCAGGACCAGCGGCCGGTGCGGCCCAGGAGCAGGACCGCTGCGGCGGTTCCGGCGGTCGATGTGCGCAGCACCGTGCGGCCGAGGACGTAAGGCTTGGCGCCCGCCTGGGCGAAGAGCGCCAACTCCTCGGGGGACACGCCGCCTTCGGGCCCGACGACCAGCACGATGTCGCCCTCGGCGGGGAGTTCGGCGGTGGCCAGCGGCTCGCTGCCGTGGTCGCGGTCCTCGTGCAGTACGACGGCGAGGTCGGCGTCGGCGAGCAGCGCGGCGACCTGCCGGGTGGTGGCCGCGTCCGCGATCTCCGGGAAACGCACCCGGCGGGACTGCTTGCCGGCCTCGCGGGCGGTGGCGCGCCATTTGGCGAGCGCCTTCACACCCCGGTCGCCCTTCCACTGGGTGATACAGCGGGCCGCCTGCCAGGGCACGACGACGTCGACGCCGACCTCGGTCATGGTCTCCACGGCCAGCTCGCCCCGGTCGCCCTTGGGCAGCGCCTGGACGACGGTGATCCGGGGCTGCTCCACGGGCTCCTCGACCACGCTCTCCAGGTCCATGACGACCAGGCGGTCCTTGCCCTCGGTGGCCTTGACCACGCCCTCGGTCCAGCGCCCGCGCCCGTCGGTGAGCACGACGTCCTCGCCTGGCCGCAGCCGCTTCACGGACACCGCGTGCCGGCCCTCCGGCCCGTCGAGCACGAACTCCCCGCCGGGCGCGCCCACGCCGTCCAGTGAGTCGACCACGAACACCGGCGCCGTCATCGCGCGTCGCCTCCGGCCGACAACGCCGTTCTGGCCACGTCGAGTTCGGCCGCCAGGGTCTGCACGAGCCGGCCGGCGGGCAGGTCGCGGGCCATCCGGTGGCCCTGGCCCGCCCACAGCGCCATGCCCTGCGCGTCACCGGCCTTGGCGGCGGCCTTGCGCAGCGGCGAGGTCAGGTGGTGGACCTCGGGGTAGGCGGCGGGGGCGTACGGGCCGTGCTCGCGCAGGAACCGGTTGACCAGGCCACGGGCCGGCCGGCCGGAGAACGCCCGGGTCAGCTCCGTACGGACGAACAGGGGGCTGGTCAGGGCCTGTTTGTGCAGTTCGGAGGCGCCGGACTCGGGGGTGGCGAGGAACGCGGTGCCCAGCTGGGCGGCGTCGGCGCCGGCCGCGAGGACCGCGGCGATCTGGCTGCCGCGCATGATGCCGCCGGCGGCGACGATCGGGATGCTCGCGGTCTCGCGGACCTGTGCGACGAGGGCGAGCAGCCCCAGCCCGGAGCCGTCGTTCTCCGGGATGTCGCGGTGGGTGCCCTGGTGGCCGCCGGCCTCGACGCCCTGGGCGATCACCGCGTCGGCGCCGGCCCGCTCAACGGCCAGGGCCTCCTCCGGGGTGGTCGCGGTGACCAGGGTGAAGGTGCCGGCCCGGCGCAGCGAGTCGATGGCCTCCCGGCTCGGGACGCCGAAGTGGAACGACACCACCGGCACGGGGTTGTCGAGCAGCACGGCCAGCTTCGCCTCGTAGCCGTCGTCCCGGCCGCAGTCCGGGTCGCCGAGTTCGGCCTCGTACCAGGCGGCCTCGCCTGCCAGTTGGTGCGCGTACAGCTCTACGGCGCCGGAAGGGGGCGCGGCGTTGGCCGCTCCGGTGGAGCCGGTGCTTGCACCGGAATACTCGGGCTGGGGCAGGAAGACGTTCACCCCGAAGGGACGGCCGGTGAGCCCCCGCAACTGCTTGATCTCCTGATACATGCCATCGGCGGTCTTGTACCCGGCGGCGAGGAACCCCAGCCCGCCGGCCTCGGACACGGCAGCGGCGAGCTGCGGGACGGCGACACCGCCCGCCATGGGGGCCTGCACGATCGGATGTGGGCAGAGATCGGTCAGTGGGGATGACATGACCGCATGTTGTCACGTCCTACGCACAAGTCCGAAACCGGCCTCCGCTTGGCATAGACCCCCGGCAACCGATGCCCCGGGGGCCACCCGCAGCCGACGTCAACGACCGTTGAACGCATCCTTCAACCGCAAGAACAAACCCTGCTGCCCTGACTGACTGCACCCACCCG
>NZ_JBEPAP010000006.1:0-148048 GCF_040298665.1 Streptomyces sp. NPDC001508 | reverse complement strand
GAGGCCGACCCCCGGACCCCCAGCAGCCACCCGCAGCCGACGTCAACGACCGTTGAACGCATCCTTCAACCGCAAGAACAAACCCTGCTGCCCTGACTGACTGCACCCACCCGGAGGCCGACCCCCGGACCCCCAGCAGCCACCCGCAGCCGACGTCAACGACCGTTGAACGCATCCTTCAACCGCAAGAACAAACCCTGCTGCCCTGGCTGACTGCACCCACCCGGAGGCCGACCCCCGGACCCCCAGCAGCCACCCGCAGCCGACGTCAACGACCGTTGAACGCATCCTTCAACCGCGAGAACAGACCCTGCTGTCCTGGCTGGAACTGGCCCTGGGGGCGTTCCTCGCCGCGCAGTTTGGACAGTTCGCGCAGCAGTCGCTCCTGCTCGGGGTCGAGCTTGCTCGGGGTCTGGACCTCGACATGCACGATGAGGTCGCCCCGGCCGCCGCCCCGCAGATGGGTCACGCCCCGGCTGTGCAGCGGGATCGACTGGCCGGACTGGGTGCCCGGACGGATGTCGACCTCCTCCATACCGTCCAGCGTCTCCAGCGGCACCTTCGTGCCGAGGGCCGCCGCGGTCATCGGGATCGTCACCGTGCAGTGCAGATCGTCGCCGCGGCGCTGGAAGGTGGAGTGCGGCAGCTCGTGGATCTCGACGTACAGATCACCGGCGGGCCCGCCGCCGGGGCCGACCTCGCCCTCGCCCGCGAGCTGGATGCGGGTGCCGTTGTCGACACCGGCCGGGATCTTCACCGTCAGGGTCCGGCGCGAACGCACCCGGCCGTCGCCCGCGCACTCCGGGCACGGCGTCGGCACGACCGTGCCGAAGCCCTGGCACTGCGGGCACGGGCGCGAGGTCATGACCTGGCCCAGGAAGGACCGCGTCACCTGCGACACCTCACCGCGCCCGCGGCACATGTCACACGTCTGGGCCGTGGTGCCCGGCGCCGCGCCCTCGCCGTTGCAGGTCTTGCAGACGACGGCCGTGTCGACCTGGATGTCCTTCGTCGTACCGAAGGCCGCCTCGTCCAGCTCGACCTCGATACGGATCATGGCGTCCTGGCCGCGCCGGGTGCGCGAGCGCGGCCCGCGCTGCGACGCCGTGCCGAAGAACGCGTCCATGATGTCGGAGAAGTTGCCGAAGCCGCCGGCCCCGAAGCCGCCCGCGCCGGCGCCGCCGGCCTGCGAGAGGGGGTCGCCGCCGAGGTCGTAGACCTGCTTCTTCTGCGGGTCCGACAGCACCTCGTAGGCGGCGTTGATCTCCTTGAAGCGCTCCTGCGTCTTCGGATCGGGGTTGACATCCGGGTGCAGCTCGCGTGCGAGCCGCCGGAAAGCCTTCTTGATCTCTTCCTGCGACGCGTCGCGGCGCACGCCGAGAACGGCGTAATAGTCCGTGGCCACCTACGACTCCGCCAGGATCTGTCCGACGTACCGTGCCACTGCGCGTACCGCTCCCATCGTTCCCGGGTAATCCATGCGGGTCGGTCCGACCACGCCGAGCTTGGCGACTGCCTCGCCGCCCGAACCGTAGCCGACCGACACCACGGACGTGGAGTTGAGTCCCTCATGGGCGTTCTCGTGGCCGATGCGCACCATCACGCCCGGATCCTTGGCCTCGCCCAGCAGCTTGAGGAGCACCACCTGCTCCTCAAGCGCCTCCAGGACCGGCCGGATCGTGAGGGGAAAGTCATGTCCGAAGCGGGTCAGATTGGCGGTACCGCCGATCATCAGCCGCTCCTCGTTCTCCTCGACCAGCGTCTCCAGGAGGGTGGAGACCACCGCCGAGACCGTACCGCGGTCCTCGGCCTCGAAGGCCTCCGGCAGATCCTCGACCAGGCTCGGCACATCCGCGAAGCGGCGGCCCGCGACCCGGCTGTTGAGCCGTGCGCGCAGATCCGCCAGGGACATCTCGCCGAACGGCACCGGGCAGTCGACCATCCGCTGCTCGACCCGGCCGGTGTCCGTGATCAGCACGAGCATCACGCGCGCGGGGGCGAGCGAGAGCAGTTCCACATGCCGCACGGTCGAGCGGGTCAGCGACGGGTACTGCACGATGGCGACCTGCCGGGTCAGCTGCGCGAGCAGCCGCACCGTCCGCGTCACGACGTCGTCGAGGTCGACGGCGCCGTCGAGGAAGTTCTGGATGGCGCGCCGCTCGGGCGCGGTCATCGGCTTCACGCCGGCCAGCTTGTCCACGAACAGCCGGTAGCCCTTGTCGGTGGGGATCCGCCCCGCGCTGGTGTGCGGCTGGGCGATGAACCCCTCGTCCTCCAGGGCCGCCATGTCGTTACGGACCGTGGCCGGGGAGACGCCGAGGTTGTGCCGCTCGGTGAGCGCCTTCGAACCCACCGGCTCCTCGGTGCCGACATAGTCCTGGACGATGGCACGCAGCACCTGGAGCCTGCGTTCGCTCAGCATCGCGCGTCCACCTCCAGCAAGTCGTCCCCGCGACCCTTCGGGCCCTTCGCCTGGCACTCTGAGCAGGCGAGTGCCAGCTTCCCCGCCCCAGTGTACGGCCGTGGGGTACGCCCCGGGCAAGGCTGGTCCCGCAGGATCGTGCCCGGCGGCTCCCGGCGCTAGCGTCGCCGTATGACGGCGACTTGGGAAGAGGCGGGCTGGGAGCGGGTGGCCCCCGGGGTGGGGCGGTGCCGGCTGCCGGGCTGGGACTGTACGGCCGGACTGGTCCTCGGCGCGAGCGCGGCGCTCGTCGTGGACGCCGGGTCCAGCCTCGCGGAGGGCGCCCGGCTGCGCGCCGGGGCCGAGCGGATCGCCGGCCGCGATGTGACCCATCTCGCGCTCACCCATCCCCACTTCGACCATGTCTTCGGCGCGGCGGCGTTCGCGGGGGCCGAGGTGTACGCCGCGGTCGGCATGGACGCGGTGTTCGCCCGCGAGCGGGACGGACTGTGCCGGGACGCGGTCCGCAACGGCCTGGACGCACGGCTCGCGGCCGAGGCGGCGCGTGCCCTGGCCCGCCCCGGCCAGCCGGTCCGCGGCGAGCTGACGCTGGACCTGGGCGGCGGCCTGCGGGTGCTGCTGGCGGACGTGGGCCCCGGTCACACGGCCCATGACCTGGCGGTGCTGGTGCCCGGCGACCCGGGGGTCGTCTTCTGCGGCGACCTGGTCGAGGAGTCCGGGGAGCCGCAGGCGGGCCCCGACGCCGTACCGTCCCGCTGGCCCGCCGCCGTCGACCGGCTGCTCGCCCTGGGCGGTCCGGACGCACTGTACGTGCCCGGTCACGGGGCGGTGGCGGACGCGGCGTTCGTCCGCGGGCAGCGGGACGCGCTGGCGGCGCGTTTCGGCGTGTCGTGATCGCCCGACCGCGCTTTCTCCTATCGTCGTCCGAATGCGCCAGTACTCACCGGACCTGACCCCGCCGTGGAAGAAGCCCCGGCCCGTCCCCGAGGTCACGGCCGAGCCCGGCCTGGTGGTGGAGGAGCCCGGCACCGGCTTCTGCGGCGCGGTGGTCCGCTGCGAGGCGGGCACGGTCACCCTGGAGGACCGCTTCGGCAAGCACCGGGTCTTCCCGCTGGAGCCGGGCGGCTTCCTGCTGGAGGGCCGGACGGTGACGCTGGTGCGCCCGTCGGCGGCTCCGGTGCGGCCCACCCGTACGGCATCCGGTTCGGTCGCCGTCCCCGGCGCACGCGCGCGCGTGGCCCGCGCCGGGCGGATCTACGTCGAGGGCCGGCACGACGCGGAACTGGTCGAGAGGGTGTGGGGCGACGATCTGCGCGTCGAAGGGGTCGTCGTGGAGTACCTGGAGGGCGTGGACGATCTGCCGGCCATCGTCGCCTCGTTCGCGCCGGGTCCGGACGCGCGGCTCGGCGTCCTGGTGGACCACCTGGTCCCCGGCACCAAGGAGTGGCGCATCGCCGAGTCGGTGACCAGCGAGTACGCGCTGGTCGTCGGCCACCCCTACATCGACATCTGGGAGGCGGTCAAGCCGTCGTCCCTGGGCATCGCCGGATGGCCGAAAGTACCGCACGGCCAGGACTGGAAGACGGGCGTGTGCCGGGCGCTCGGCTGGCCGGAAAACACCGGTGCGGCGTGGCAGGGGATCCTGTCACACGTACGGTCCTACAAGGACCTGGAACCGGAACTCCTGGGCCGGGTGGAAGAACTGATCGACTTCGTCACGACCGGCGGTGCCGTCTGACGGGCGGCAACGCTCAGTCCACCAGGTCCCGTACCACCGCGTCCGCCAGCAACCGGCCCCGTAGCGTGAGCACCGCGTGCCCCGCCTCGTACGGCCCGCGCTCCAGCAGGCCGTCCGTCAGCGCCCGGCGCGAGGCCGCGAGGCCCGCCTCCCGGAGGAGTGCGAGGGGTACGCCCTCCCGCAGCCGCAGTTCCAGCAGGATCCGCTCCACACGGCGGTCCTCGTCGGACAGGATCTCCCGCCCCGCGCCGGGCGTGCGGCCCGCCGCCAGGGCCGCCGCGTACGCCCCCGGATGCTTCACGTTCCACCAGCGCACCCCGCCCACGTGGGAGTGTGCGCCGGGGCCCGCGCCCCACCAATCGGCGCCGCGCCAGTACAGCTCGTTGTGCAGGCAGCGGCCGGCGGCGGAGGTGGCCCAGTTGGACACCTCGTACCAGTCGAAACCAGCCGCGGCGAGGGTCTGCTCCGCGATCAGATAGCGGTCCGCGTGCACATCGTCGTCGGTCATCGGGATCTCACCGCGGCGGATGCGGCGGGCGAGCTGGGTGCCCTCCTCGACGATCAGGGCGTACGCGCTGATGTGGTCGGGGCCCGCGCCGAGCGCCGCGTCGAGCGATGCCCGCCAGTCGTCGTCCGACTCCCCCGGCGTGCCGTAGATCAGGTCCAGGTTCACATGCTCGAAGCCCGCCGCCCTCGCCTCAGCGACGCATGCCTCCGGGCGGCCCGGGGTGTGGGTGCGGTCGAGGATCTTCAGGACGTGCTGTCGCGCGCTCTGCATGCCGAAGGAGATCCGGTTGAAGCCGCCCTCCCGCAAGGTGGCGAGATAGGCCGGGTCGACCGACTCGGGGTTCGCCTCCGTCGTGATCTCCGCGTCCGCGGTGAGCCCGAACTCGGCACGGATCGCGCCCAGCATCCGCACCAGGTCGTCCGCGGGCAGCAGGGTCGGCGTGCCGCCGCCGACGAAGACCGTGCGCACCTCGCGCGGGTCGTCGCCGAGCACCTTGCGGGCCAGGCGGATCTCGTCCACCAGGGTGTCCGCGTAGTTCTCCCGGGAGGCGAGCACTCCGCCCGTGCCGCGCAGTTCGGTGGCCGTGTAGGTGTTGAAGTCGCAGTATCCGCAGCGGGTCGCGCAGTACGGGACGTGCAGGTAGAACCCGAGCGGCCGGCCTGCGGCCCCAAAGAGCGCGGACGCGGGCAGCACACCGTGGGCGGGGACAGGCTCACCATCGGGAAGCACGGAAGGCATGCCCCCCATTGTCCAGCACCCCACCACCCCACCCCCGCGGCCCTCCCCGTCCCCCCCACACACACCGCCCGCCGCCCCAGCCGAGCCGGTCGCCTCCCGATTCCCCGCCCGCCCAGGCCAGCCGCCCAGATTCCCCACCCGAGCCGATGGCCCCACGACTCCGACCGGTGCCGCTCACCTCCGGGCTGCCGCACCCAGGGCATCCGCCCCGCGACTCGCCGCCCGAGCCAGCGGACCCGCAACCCCCCGCACGAGCCGCCCGATTTCTCCCTGTGGACCAACCGTGTTCAGGGCAGTTGCCACGCGGTTTCCGTGGTCATTCCGCCTGGAGTACCAGTAGGGCGAGGTCGTCTTCCGGGGGCTGGTCGCCGAAGTCGTGTACCAGTCTTCTGATGCGCTCCGCGATCAGCTCGGCGCTCAGCCCGGCGCAGTCGGCCAGCGCACGCGCGAGCCCGTCGCCGTCGTCGAGCTGGCGGGAGCCGCAGCGGCGCTCGGTCACCCCGTCGGTGACGCACAGCAGGCTGTCGCCCGGCCCCAGTTCGATGGTGTCACTGGTGTACGTGGCGTCCTCGATGACACCGAGCAGGGTCTGCGGCTGCGCCGCCGTGCGGACGTCGCCGTCGGGCCGCAGGACCAGCGGCAGCGGATGGCCGGCCGAGGCGAGGGTGCAGCGGACGCCGCCGTCGAAGGGGACCAGTTCGCCGTACAGGAGGGACAGGAATCGGTTCTGCGGGCCGTCACCGGGGCCCACGGGCCGGGCACCGGCGGCGACCAGCGCTCGGGCCGCCGCGTCCGCGGCCTCCGTCGCGTCGTCCAGCAGGAGCTGGTTGAGGCGGTCCAGGACGTCGGCGACCCGGTAGCCCTCGCGGGCCAGCAGCCGCAGCCAGGGGCGGGCCAGACCGATCACCACGGCGGCCTCGGGGCCCTTGCCCTGGACGTCGCCGACCGCGAAGCACCAGCGGCCGTCGCCGGCCGGGAACAGGTCGTAGAAGTCGCCGCTGGGTCCGCCCTGGTCGCACGGCTCGTAGACGAGCGCGCTGCACATACCCGGGATCTCGGCGACCGCGCCGGGCAGCAGCCCGCGCTGCAGGACGGCGCTGATGGTGGCCTGCCGCGCGTACTGGCGGGCCGCGCCGATGGCGAGGGCCACGCGGCGGGCCAGGTCCTCGACGAGTCCGGTGATCTCGTCGGGGAAACGGTCGAGACCGGACCGTCCGATGACCAGCGTGCCCAGCGGCCGGCCGCCCGCGATCAGCCGGTAGGCGAGCGCCGCGCCGTCGCCGGACCGCGGGCCGAGCGCCTCGGCGGGCCAGGGGTAGGGCTCGGGTCCGGAGCGCAGGCCGTCCCGGGGGCGTGGCGGCTCCTTCTCCAGCCTGCGGCGCAGTTCCTCGATGTGGTTCTCGCTCGCGTGCCAGACCCGGGCGAGCCGCGGTCCGGCCAGGCCCGTGCCGTCCGCCCAGCCGCTGCGGACGGTGGACTCGTCCTCCAGCCACACCGCGCACCAGTCGGCGAGACGGGGCACGATCAGCTGCCCGGTGAGCGCGGCGACCAGGCCCTCGTCGAGCTGCCCGGCGAGCAGGTCGGACGCCTCGGCCAGAAAGGACAGCGCGCCGCGGCCGAGCCAGTCGCGGCCCCGCCCGGCCCGGTGCGGCTCGGGCGCGAGGACCTCGGCGACGGCCAGTTCACGTACTTCGGTGTATGTCTCGAACCCGTCGGGCACCGGACCGTCCTGAGCGCAAAGCCGCGCCCAGACCGTCTTGGCGCCCTTGCGGTAGGTGACACCCCAGGACTCGGCGAGCGTGGCGACGAGGCGCAGTCCGCGCCCGTACTCCGGGACCTCGTACGGCGATTCGGCCACGTTGTCGCGCGGCGCACGCGAGGGGTGGTGGTCGCCGACCTCGACGACGACGGCGCCGTCCTCCTCCAGCCGGCAGACCAGTTCCACCCCGGTGCCCGCGTGGACGACGGCGTTGGTGACGAGTTCACTGACCACGATCATGACGTCGTCGGCGAGCCGCGCACTGGTCATACGGCCGAGTTCGGCCCACTCGGCGAGCGCGCTGCCCACCAGTGCCCGGGCGGCGCCGGGCGCGAGGGGGCTGCCGGGCAGGGTCGCACGCGACCGGGTGCGTAGGCTCACGCCCTCATGCGCGCCTTCGTGCGCGGGCGCAGTCGGATGCGCGGACGGCTCGAAGCCATGGGAAACGGTCTCCCATTGCATCGGTATGGCCCCCATTGCCAGCTCCCCGAGCGGTTCGGTCGGTCGGGCCTCGGGCAGGCCTCTGTCGTTGCCGACAGGGTGACAGACGGAGCGCGCCCATAAGCGCCGAGTTACCGAACTGGCCCGCCTTGCGGGAGAACCGTGCTACGGATGCGACCGGTGTGCTCGAAGTCGGACAGAAACGACCACAACCGCGAAGGGGGCGTGGACGACAAGCATCCACGCCCCCTCGGGCCTGTGCCGCGCTCCCCGCGGCGCCGGGGCCGGCCGTAAGAGCTATGCCTCGCGCGTGCCGTCGTACATCTCGTCGATCAGGTGCTTGTACTCCCGTTCCACCACGGGCCGCTTCAGCTTGAGGCTCGGCGTCAGCTCACCGTGCTCGACGTCCAGGTCGCGGGGCAGCAGCCGGAACTTCTTGATGGCCTGCCACCGCTGCAGCCCCTCGTTCAGTTCCTTGACGTACCCGTCGATGAGGGCGACCGTCGCGGGCGCGGCCACGACATCGGCGTACGACATGTCCGCCAGGCCGTTCTCCTTCGCCCACTCCAGGACGGCGGCCTCGTCGAGGGCGATCAGCGCGGTGCAGAAGTTCCGGTCGGCGCCGTGCACGACGATGTTGGAGACGTACGGGCACACCGCCTTGAACCGGCCCTCGACCTCGGCGGGCGCGATGTACTTGCCGCCGGACGTCTTGATCAGGTCCTTCTTGCGGTCGGTGACGCGCAGATAGCCGTCGGGGGACAGCTCGCCGATGTCGCCCGTGTGGAACCAGCCGTCGGGCTCCAGCACCTCGGCGGTCTCCTCGGGCATCTTGTGGTAGCCCTGCATGATGCCGGGTCCGCGCAGCAGGATCTCGCCGTCCTGCGCGATACGCACCTCCGTGCCGGGCAGCGGCTTGCCGACCGTGCCGGTGCGGTAGGCCTCGCCGGGGTTGACGAAGGAGGCCGCGGAGGACTCGGTGAGGCCGTAGCCCTCCAGGATGTGGATGCCGGCGCCGGCGAAGAAATAGCCGATCTCCGGCGCGAGCGCGGCCGAGCCGGAGACGCAGGCACTCAGTCTGCCGCCGAAGGCCTCACGGATCTTGGCGTAGACGAGCGCGTCGGCGACCTTGTGTCTGGCGGCCAGGCCGAACGGCGCGCCGGCGGTGCCGGTGCGCCGGAAGGTGTCCTGGCTGGCCTTGGCGTACTCGCGGGCGACCCCGGCCGCCCACTGGAAGATGCGGTACTTGGCGGCGCCGCCGGCGCGGGCCTTGGCCGCCACGCCGTTGTAGACCTTCTCGAAGATGCGCGGCACGGCGGCCATGTACGTCGGCTGCACGACCGGCAGATTCTCGATGATCTTGTCGACGCGGCCGTCCACCGCGGTGACGTGGCCGACCTCGATCTGGCCGGAGGTGAGCACCTTGCCGAAGACATGCGCCAGCGGCAGCCACAGGTACTGCACGTCCTCGGCGCTGACCAGCCCGGTCGCGGCGATCGCCTTCGCCATGTACGACCAGTTGTCCTGCGGCAGCCGCACACCCTTGGGGCGGCCGGTGGTGCCGGAGGTGTAGATGAGCGTGGCCAGCTGGTCCTTGGTGATCGCCGCCACCCGCTCCTTGACCAGCTCGGGGTTCTTCTCCAGACGGGCGGCGCCGCGCCGCTCCAGCTCGGCCAGGGTGAGCACCGTGTCGCCGGTCTCGACACCGGCCGCGTCCAGCACCACCACATGGGTGAGGTCGGGCAGCTCGGCGCGCTTCTCCCGCGCCTTGGCGAGCTGGGCGGCGTCCTCGGCGATCAGGACCCGGCTCTCGGAGTCGGCGAGGATGAACGCCGACTCGTCGGCGTTGGTCTGCGGGTACACGGTCGTGGTGGCGGCGCCGGCGCACAGGATGCCGAGGTCGGCGAGGATCCACTCGACCCGGGTGGAGGAGGCGAGCGCGACGCGCTGCTCGGGCTCGACGCCCAGCTCGATGAGGCCGGCGGCGATCGCGTAGACCCGTTCGGCCGCCTGCGCCCAGCTCAGCGACTTCCAGCCGTCCGGGCCCTGACCGGCGGTGGGCACCGGGTAGCGGAAGGCCTCGGCGTCCGGTGTGGCCGCGACGCGCTCCAGGAACAGGTGCGCCACGGACGGCGGACGGTTCTCGATCAGTGTCTGTGTGTCGCTCACGACATCCTCCGGGGCCCGCGACGGTGCGGCTGGCTCAGTGCGGCTGGGTGCACCCGCGGGCCGCCCGTCCGGGCCGCCGCCCGGCGTTGTTTAACCCGCGAGTAACTATCGAGCAGAGATCAGGGTAGAGCCCGGCCCGCCGACGCGTAAGGGGCGGCGGCCTGTCACTTCCTACAGAGAGCGACCTTACGCACGCGTAGGGGCCCGCCGCACTTTCACACGACGGGCCCCCGTTGGTCCCGTTTTGCCGACGGGACCGGCGCGGCCGGCGGTTACTTCTTGCCCTTGCCCGAACCCCCGCTGTCATCGCTGGACAGCACGGCGATGAAGGCCTCCTGCGGAACCTCCACCGAACCCACCATCTTCATCCGCTTCTTGCCTTCCTTCTGCTTCTCCAGCAGCTTCCGCTTGCGGGAGATGTCACCGCCGTAGCACTTGGCGAGGACGTCCTTGCGGATGGCGCGGATGGTCTCGCGGGCGATGACCCGGGAGCCGATGGCCGCCTGCACCGGCACCTCGAAGTTCTGCCGCGGGATCAGCTCCTTGAGCTTGGCGACCAGCCGTACCCCGTACGCGTAAGCCTGGTCCTTGTGGGTGATCGCCGAGAAGGCGTCGACCTTGTCGCCGTGCAGCAGGATGTCGACCTTCACCAGGGAGCTGCTCTGCTCGCCGGTGGGCTCGTAGTCGAGCGAGGCGTAACCGCGGGTCTTGGACTTCAGCTGGTCGAAGAAGTCGAAGACGATCTCCGCGAGCGGCAGCGTGTAGCGGATCTCTACGCGGTCCTCGGACAGGTAGTCCATGCCGAGCAGGGTGCCGCGCCGGGTCTGGCACAGCTCCATGATCGCGCCGATGAACTCGGTGGGCGCGAGGATCGTGGCCCGCACGACCGGCTCGTACACCTCCTCGATCTTGCCCTCGGGGAACTCGCTCGGGTTGGTCACGACATGCTCGACGCCGTCCTCCATGATCACGCGGTAGACCACGTTCGGGGCGGTGGCGATCAGATCGAGGCCGAACTCGCGCTCCAGGCGTTCCCGGACCACGTCGAGATGCAGCAGGCCCAGGAAGCCGACGCGGAAGCCGAAGCCGAGGGCGGCGGAGGTCTCCGGCTCGTAGACCAGCGCGGCATCGTTGAGCTGCAGCTTGTCCAGGGCCTCGCGCAGATCGGGATAGTCGGAGCCGTCCAGCGGATAAAGGCCCGAGAAGACCATCGGCTTCGGGTCCTTGTAGCCGCCCAGCGCCTCGGTGGCGCCCTTGGACTGGCTGGTGATCGTGTCACCGACCTTGGACTGGCGGACGTCCTTCACACCGGTGATGAGATAGCCCACCTCGCCCACGCCGAGCCCGTCGGCCGGCAGCATCTCGGGGGAGCTGACCCCGATCTCCAGCAGCTCGTGGGTGGCGCCGGTGGACATCATCCGGATCCGCTCGCGCTTGTTGAGCTGGCCGTCGACGACCCGGACATAGGTCACGACACCGCGGTAGGAGTCGTAGACCGAGTCGAAGATCATGGCGCGGGCGGGAGCGTCCTGGACGCCGACCGGGGCCGGGATCTCGGCGACCGCCTTGTCCAGCAGCGCCTCGACGCCGAGGCCGGTCTTGGCGGAGACCTTGAGCACATCACCGGGCTCGCAGCCGACCAGGTTCGCCAACTCCTCGGAGAACTTCTCGGGCTGCGCGGCCGGCAGGTCGATCTTGTTCAGCACCGGGATGATCGTGAGGTCGTTCTCCATCGCCAGATACAGATTGGCGAGGGTCTGCGCCTCGATGCCCTGGGCGGCGTCCACGAGGAGGATGGTCCCCTCACACGCGGCGAGCGACCGCGAGACCTCGTACGTGAAGTCGACGTGCCCGGGGGTGTCGATCATGTTGAGGATGTGCGTGTTGCCCGGGTCATGGCTCGGAGCCCACGGCAGACGCACCGCCTGGGACTTGATCGTGATACCACGCTCACGCTCGATGTCCATGCGGTCGAGATACTGAGCACGCATCTGCCGCTGCTCGACCACGCCGGTCAGCTGGAGCATCCGGTCGGCGAGCGTGGACTTGCCGTGGTCGATGTGCGCGATGATGCAGAAGTTGCGGATCAGAGCCGGGGCGGTACGGCTCGGCTCGGGCACATTGTTAGGGGTCGCGGGCACGCAGGGTCCTGTCTCTTGAGGCGCCTTATGCCTCGGGTCGGATCGATACGTAGCCTCCATGGTCCCACGGGCGGGCACCGGGCACGGGTTTGGGCTGGCCGCGGGGCCACTGGTACCGTGAGTGGCTGTGCCTCATGCCCTCTCGGCGAGGGGCACCTCTCAAGAGATCATCGGCACGGGACCCGTTGGGGGCCCGTACCAGAACCTGAAAAGGCTCATTCGTGGCGAACATCAAGTCCCAGATCAAGCGGATCAAGACCAACGAGAAGGCCCGGCTGCGCAACAAGGCCGTCAAGTCCTCCCTGAAGACCGCGATCCGCAAGGCCCGTGAGGCCGCTGCCGCGGGTGACGCCGAGAAGGCCACCGAGTACCAGCGCGCTGCCGCGCGCCAGCTCGACAAGGCCGTCTCCAAGGGCGTCATCCACAAGAACCAGGCCGCCAACAAGAAGTCGGCCCTGGCCTCCAAGGTCGCGTCCCTCAAGGGCTGAGTCAGCTCCGACTCGACCGCCGGAAGGACCAAGAGCGGGCCCTCTCTCCTCCGCCCCCGACCGGCACCCCGAGTTCGTACGCGGCTGCGTTCGCCACGCGGGTACGAATTCAACTGCTCGATCCGCAGGCCCCGTCGTCTCGCCCTTCCCCAGGGCCGGACGGCGGGGCCTGCGGCTGTCCGGGGTGAGCTAGGGCGACGGCATTGGCCCTAGCCGCGGCCTCTTGAGCGTGCGGCTCGGGCGATGATCACCACCGCCTTCTCCAACGCGTACTCGGGATCGTCCCCGCCTCCCTTCACTCCGGCGTCCGCCTCGGCCACCGCCCGCAGGGCCGCCGCCACTCCGTCGGGCGTCCACCCGCGCATCTGCTGCCGCACCCGGTCGATCTTCCACGGCGGCATTCCCAGTTCCCGGGCGAGGTCGGCAGGCCGCCCGCCCCGCGCCGACGACAGCTTTCCGATCGCCCGCACGCCCTGCGCCAGCGCACTGGTGATCAGCACCGGAGCGACCCCGGTCGCCAGCGACCACCGCAGCGCCTCCAACGCCTCCGCCGTACGCCCCTCCACGGCCCGGTCCGCCACCGTGAAGCTCGACGCCTCGGCCCGGCCCGTGTAGTACCGCCCGACGACGGCCTCGTCGATCGTCCCCTCGACGTCCGCGACCAACTGCGCCGCCGCGGACGCCAACTCCCGCAGATCGCTGCCGATCGCGTCGACCAGCGCCTGGCACGCCTCGGGCGTCGCCGACCGGCCGAGGGTACGGAACTCGCCGCGCACAAAGGCGAGTCGGTCCGCCGGCTTGGTCATCTTCGGGCAGGCCACCTCCCGCGCCCCCGCCTTGCGCGCGGCGTCGAGCAGCCCCTTGCCCTTGGCTGCGCCCGCGTGCAGCAGCACGAGCGTGATCTCCTCGGCCGGCGCGCCCAGATACGCCTTCACGTCCTTGATCGTGTCGGCCGAAAGATCCTGCGCGTTGCGTACGACCACGACCTTGCGCTCCGCGAAGAGCGACGGACTGGTCAGCTCGGCGAGTGTGCCTGGCTGGAGCTGGTCCGGTGTCAGATCACGTACGTCCGTGTCGGCGTCGGCGGCCCGGGCGGCGGCCACCACCTCCCGCACGGCACGGTCGAGCAGGAGGTCCTCCTGGCCCACGGCAAGCGTCACCGGGGCGAGAGGGTCGTCTTGAGCGGTCTTTCTGGCCATCGCAACAAGCATCGCACGCACCACTGACAACGAGGACGCCAAGCGGCTTCGGAGGGCGAGGAACAGGGGCCGGGGATCGGGGGCCGAGGGCCGGGGATCGGGGGCCGAGGGCCGGGGGCGGGGCTGGGGGTGAAGGCGGCGGGGCCGAAGGCGTAGGTGGCCGCGCCGGGGCGGGGCTACGGCTCCTCGCGCCAGCCGTCCCACTCCCCCGCGAGCGCGTCCAGTTCCGCCGGGTTCAGCCGGTCCTCCGCGTCCCGTAGGACGACGAGCCACTGCGCGTCCTCGGCGTCGTCCTCGCCGGCCAGCGCGTCCCGTACCAGCCGGGGCTCCTCCGCGACGCCGAACCGCTCCGCGAGCGCCTCCGCCACCTCCTGCGCGGCATCGCGGTCGGGCAGCACCAGTACATGTCTCACATCGCTCACGGAGCCATTGTCCGGCAGCCCGGCACCGCCGGACGGCGCCCCCGGAGTACCGGCCCGGACCTCAGCTCTTGGGCACGAGCTGCACATCCAGTTCGATCTTGATGCTGGGCCCGACCACGGCGATCCCCCGCGCCAGCATCGTCTGCCAGCTCACGGTGAAGTCGTCCCGGTGCAGCTCCGTCGTGGCCCGGCAGGCGGCCCGCACCTCGCCTTCCATCCCGTTGCCGAGCCCGAGGTACTCCGTGTCGAGCGTGACCGTACGCGTCACCCCGTGCAGCGACAGCGCACCGGTGATGGCCCACCGGTTGCCGCCCCGGTGCACGCACCGCTCGCTGTAGAACTCCAGCGTCGGAAAGCGCTGCACGTCGAGGAAGTCCGCCGAGCGCAGATGGTCGTCGCGCATCCGCACGTTCGTGTCGATGGACGCCGCGTCGATCACCACGTGCATCGCGGACTGCTCCACCGGATCGTCGATCCGCACCGCCCCGGCGAAGGTGTTGAACCGCCCGTGGATCCGGGCCAGTCCGATGTGCCGCGCGGTGAAGGCGATCGAGGAATGCGTCGGCTCGATCTCCCAGTCGCCCACCGCTGGCAGGCCCGGTCCCGGGGCGACCTGGAGCGTCACATCGCCGAGCGAGGCCAGCGAGTTCTCGCCGACCAGCGTGGTCGCCCGGTAGGGCGCGTAGCCCTCCGCGGAGACCGCGAGCCGGTACTCGCCGGCCGGCACCGTCGTCACGAACGACCCGTAGGGGTCCGTTCCGCCGGTGACCACCGTGCGCCCCATGGCGTCGTTGACCGCGAACTCCGCATGGGAGACGGGTTCGTGGACCGGGTCGAGCACCCGGCAGCTGAGCACTCCTGCGTCGGGTGGGGTGTGGACCGCCGCGAGCGGGCTCGCCCGGTGCACCCGGTTGGTTCGGTTTCCCAGCCAGCGGCCGAACATCTACGACACCTCTGTGCGCCTCGACATCAATGGTTGTCGAAGATGCATTCGATCACTGATGCGGCTTTCGAGGCAACACGCGCCCACATCGCGGGAATCCAGCACATGTGATGGGACTACGTACGACTGACATCAACTGACCGCCTGTAAACCGAATTAGCCAAGCAGATTCCGATTTCGCACAGTCAACACACAGGGAAATTCTCCTCGCTCCGCGGGGGTCTGGTGACCAGACAGGACCGGACGAAGGCCTGGACGACCGGATCGGTGTCATCGGCGGGGGCCCAGGCGACGGCGACCCGGCTGGGGCTGACGCCGCCGACGGGCCGGTAGACGATGCCCGGGCGGGCGTAGTAACGGGCGGCGGATTCGGGGGCGAGGGCGACGCCGTAGCCGTTGGCGATCGCGCTGAGCCAGTCGTCGGGCCGGTCGGTGACGGCGCCGATGCGGACGGGGTGGCCCTCCCGTTCGTCGGCGGCCAGCCAGTAGTCCCGCCAGGCACCCGATTCCGGCGGTGCCGCAACGAACGGCTCGTCCCACAGGTCCCGGAAGGGGATCAGATCGCGCCCGCTGAGGGGGTGCCCCTCGGGCAGGGCGATCCAGCGCGGCTCGCTGAACAGCACCGCCACCCGCAGGGCGTCCTGCCCGGGGAAGGGCAGCCGCAGCAGGGCGACGTCCGTGTCGCCGTCGGCGAGCCCCGCGGTCGGGTCCGACCAGGCGGCCTGTCGCATGTCGGCCCGCCAGCCCGGCCGGCGGCGGGCGAACTCCGCGACGATGCGCTGGGTCGCCTCGTTGGCGGCGCTGGCCATGAAGCCGACCCGCAGCACACAGGCCGCCCGGTCGGCCGCGCCCTTGGTCTCCCGCAGCAGCCGGTCCCAGTCGGCCAGCAGCGCCGGAGCGCGTGCCGCCAGGGCGCGGCCCGGTTCGGTGAGGCTCATCCCGGCCCGGGACCGGGTGAACAGCCGTACCCCGAGCCGGGTCTCCAACTGCTTGATCTGCTTGGTCAGTGCCGGCTGGGAGAGGAACAGACGCTCCGCGGCGCGCGTCAGGCTCCCCGTGTCCGCCACGGCGACGAAGGAGCGCAACAGCCGGGTGTCCACATCCATTCTTTCAGGTTATAGATGCAGGTATTGGACGCCAAACCGGAGATCGACAAGGCTGGTCGTGGGCAAGCGGGCAGCGGTACACCCACCTCACGATGTGCTCGGCCGACAGCGGCCGCCGCTTCCAGGAACCCCGCCCGTTCGAGACCACCGCCGGCCACGGGTTCACAGCCCACGTCCCGCATAACCGGTGGCCTTGGGGTGAGTGGGTCCAGCACAGTTGGGCTATGGCGACTTCCGGGGCCCCGTTCATGCCTGGCATCGAGCTGTCTGAGGTTCTCTACGAGGAGGCGGTGGAGCCGATCCTCCGGGATACGTTTCCCGGGCTGCGACACACGGCCGCTCGGATCGGCAGCGGTTCTGAGGTGCTGGGCTTCGACACACCGCGGTCGGCGGATCATGAGTGGGGCCCGCGGCTGGAGATCTTCCTGGCAGCCGAGGACCAGGCTCAGCACGGTGCCGCAATCCGTCGCGCCTTGGCTCAAAAGCTGCCGAAGCACATGCGGGGCTGGCCCACCCACTTCGAGGAGAACGACGATCCGCTGGATCGCGTCGGGCGTATGCAGTGGACCGACGACCCGGTCAACCATCGCGTAGCCGTGTACGACGTGGACGGATGGCTGGCCGAGCGGCTCGGAGTGCGTTCCGCCGGTACGGAGCTGACCACTCGTGAATGGCTGGCGATTCCGCAGCAGCGGCTTGCCGAGACCACGGGTGGAGCGGTGTTCCATGACGGGCTCGGTACTCTCACCGACGTCCGGCGGCGGCTGGAGTGGTATCCGGGCCAGGTATGGAGGTATCTGCTGGCTTGCCAGTGGCAACGCATCTCCCAGGAAGAAGCGTTCGTGGGACGCTGCGCGGAAGTCGGTGACGACATCGGTTCGGCCGTCGTGGCCGCTCGTCTGGTACGTGACCTGATGCGCCTTTGCCTGCTACTGGGGCGCCGCTACGCCCCCTACGGCAAGTGGCTCGGCAGCGCCTTCAGCCAACTGCCTGCGGCGAAGCCGCTCAAGCCGGCCCTTCGCGGTGCGCTGGCAGCGACAGACCACCAGACCCGAGAGGCACACCTGTGCGACGCCTACGAGGTCGTCGCTGCTTTGCAGAACGCATCGGGACTCAACACGCCCGTGGACCCGAAGCGGCGCCCCTACCACTCGCGCCCCTTCCAGGTTCTGCGCGCCGAGCGTTTCGCACAGGCTCTCGCGGAGACGGTCACGGACCCGGACCTTCGGACATTGGCCCTTGTGGGAAGCGTGGACCAGTGGGCAGACAGCGCTGATCTGCTCAACCAGCCCCAAGCCCTTCAGGCCGCAGCACGCGCTCTCACTTGAGAACTGCTTACCACTCATCCTGCGCACCTCCCCAGGTGACACGGATAACGCGGCTGTCGAGCGCACTGAAGCCGCTGCCGGCGCACAGTTCCAGAATGCGCGAGAGGAGGCCCTTGCCGAGCTGGACGCGGTCAGCCCCCTTGTCTCCCTTACCTGTTCGCGGCGTTCGGACCGCGCAGGTCCCGCTGCCGGGGTGCCGGGGGCAAGGCCGCCTCAGCCGTGGGCTACGCGTAGGGTGCCGGACGGGCCTCCTGAACCGGTGACCGCGAGCGAACCGTCCCGGTCCGTACGCAGCACCACCGCGCCCACCGCCCGCAGCGCCGCCATGGTCACGGGTGCCGGGTGGCCGTACGGGTTGTCCGCACCGCAGGACACGAGCGCCACCCGCGGAGAGACGAGGCGTATCAACTCCGGGTCCTGATAGGCCGAGCCATGGTGGGCGACCTTGAGGACGTCCACGGCCCTCAGTCCGGCCACCGCCGGGGATCTCAGCAGCGCGCGCTGAGCCGTCGGTTCAAGGTCGCCGAGCAGCAGCAGCCGCAACCCGGCCGACCGCACGAGCAGCGTGACGCTCGCGTCGTTGGGGCCGTCCGGCTCCGGTCCCGGGCGCGGCCACAGCACCTGCCAGGCGAGCGGGCCGGTACGTCGCCGTTCCCCGGCGACGGCACGGGTCACCGGAATGTGCCGCCCGGCTGCCTCCCTTCTGACGAACTCGGCCTGCTCCGGGGGTTCTTCGTAGCCCGTCGTCTCGATCGCGGCCACCGAGCGCCCGCGCAGCACACCGGGCAGACCCGCGACGTGGTCGGCATGGAAGTGGGTGAGCACAAGGAGCGGGATACGGGTGATGCCGAGGTCCCGCAGACAGCGGTCGACGAGCGTCGGATCGGGGCCCGCGTCCACGACCACCGCGCTGCCCTCCCCCGCCGCCAGCACCGTCGCGTCCCCCTGCCCCACGTCGCACATCGCGTACCGCCAGCCGGGCGGCGGCCAGCCCGTGATCACCCGGGTCAGCGGCGCCGGGCGCACCACCAGCAGCAGGAGCAGCAGCGCACACAGTCCGCACCACCACGGGTGCCGGGCCAGCCGCCGCCCCACGAAGACGAGAGCCACCGTGACCGCGGCCAGCAGCAGCGCCCCCGTCCAGCCGCCCGGCCAGTCCACCCCTGCGCCGGGCAACGCGGCCCCGGTCCGTGCGACCCTCGCGATCCAGTCGGTCGGCCAACTGGCGCACCAGGCCAGCGTCTTCGCCACCGGCATCGCCGGCGGCGCGATGGCCAGCGCCGCGAACCCCAGGACCGTGGCGGGCGCGATCGCGATCTCGGCGAGCAGGTTGCACGGCACCGCCACCAGGCTCACCCGCGCCGACAGCACCGCGACGACCGGCGCGCACACGGCCTGCGCTGCGGCGGCCGCGGCCAACGCCTCCGCCACCCGCCGCGGCACCCCGCGCCGGCGCAGCGCCGCGCTCCATCCCGGAGCGAGCACCAGCAGCGCGCCGGTGGCCAGCACCGACAGCAGGAATCCATAACTGCGGGCCAGCCACGGGTCGTAGAGCACCAGCAGCAGTACGGCCGTCGCCAGCGCCGGGATCAGGGACCGGCGGCGGCCGGTGGCCAGGGCGAGCAGCGCCACGGCTCCGCAGGCCGCCGCCCGCAGCACACTCGGATCGGGTCGGCACACGATGACGAAGCCGAGTGTGAGCGCCCCGGCGAGCAGCGCCGTGGTCCGCAGCGAGAGCCCGAGGCGCGGGGCGATCCCGCGGCGTTCGACGTGCGCGGCCAGGCCGGGCGGTCCGACGAGCAGGACGAGCAGGATGGTGAGGTTGCTGCCGGAGACCGCCAGCGTGTGTGTCAGGTCAGTCGCCTTGAATGCCTCGTCCAGTTCCGGGGTGATCCGTGAGGTGTCCCCGACGACCAGGCCGGGCAGCAACGCCCGTGCGTCGCCGGGCAGTTCGTCGGTCGCCGTGCGCAGTCCGGCCCGTAGCCGGCCGGCCAGCCGCTGCGGCCCGTTCGGCCCGCCCACGACCTCGGGTACGGCCTCCTGTGTCACGCGCAGCACCGCGGCGAGCCCGTCGCCGCCCGTCAGCACGGGTGCCAGTCGCGCGCTCATCCTCAGCCGGGTGGAGGGCAGCAGCGCCAGCCAGGTCGAACGCGCACTGCGCGGGGCGGCGCCGGTGGTGTCTGACGGTTCCGGGACGCCCGTCCGAGCCGACCCATGGATGTGCGTCCGAGCCGGTGCCGGAACGTCCGCGTCGATGATCATCAGCACCGGCGCCCGCGTCGTCACGGCCGTCCCGTCGGCACGCTCCACGCGCCGTACCTCGGCGCGGGCCAGCACGGCGGCCGGTGCGGTGCGATCGCCCCGCACCCGTGGTCTGCTGAGCCAGGGGTCGGAGCCGAGCCGGACCTCCACCGTCACCGTGGCGTACCGGCGGGCCAGTTCGGGCACCGGTCCGCGGCGCATGTCCGCCCCGTGCAGCCCGGCGGACGCGGCCGCCGCGGCGACGCACAGCAGTACGGCGGCGACGGATGCGCGCGGCCAGGTCCACCACGCGGGCGCGCGCACCCTCCGCCAGCATCCCGTGGGCGGGCCCTTCGTCCGCCGGGTCGCACGGCGCCGGCCGACTCCGCCCCCACGGGTCAGGAGCAGCAGGGCCGCTCCCATCAGAGCGCCGGCCGCGACGCCCGCGGTCCACGACGGCGACGCGTCCAGTGCCACCGCCGCCGTCGCCCAGGCCGCCAGCGCGGGCGGCACGAGACGCAGGTCCGTCGGCCCCTCCTGACGGGGGTGCGCGGCGCCGAGCCGCCGTCCGGAGGCGGCGTGCACGGCGGGCCGTTCGGCCCGTCTCGGGGGCAAGGCGCCTCCCGTCACGGCAGGCTCGGGCACGGTCGACTGGGGCGCGGTGGACTCGGAAACAGTCCGCTCGGGCGGGGTCGGCTGAGGCGAGGTCGGCTCGGACACGGTGGACTCGGGCCCGGTCGGCTGAGGCCAGGTCGAGTCGGACACGGTGGACTCGGGAACAGTTCGCTCGGGCGGGGTCGGCCGGCGGTTCATGGCTGGACCAGGTTCCGTAGGTCGGCGAAGCGCCGGTCGCCGATCCCGTTGACCTCGCGGAGTTCGTCGACCGAGCGGAAGCCGCCATGCTGGGTGCGGTAGTCGATGATGTGCTGGGCCAGCACGGGGCCCACGCCCGGCAGGGTGTCGAGCTGGTCCACGGTGGCCGAGTTCAGGGAGACCGGGGTGGCGGGGCCAGCCGCCCCCGCCATGGCGCCCGCCTGACCGGGCCCGGCCGCCCTACCGGCTACCGGGCCGGTCGCCGCGGCGGGAGCGCCGACCACGATCTGCTCGCCGTCCACGAGAAGGCGGGCCCGGTTGAGGCCGTCGGTGTCGGTTCCCGGACGCACGCCGCCCGCCGCGGTCAGCGCATCGACGACCCGCGAACCCGCGGGCAGGCGATGGATTCCGGGTTTGCGCACCTTGCCGCTGACGTCGACCACGATCTCCGCGCCCGCCGTCCCCGGAGCGGCCCCGGCCGAGCCGTCCGCGCCGATGGCGCCGCCGTGCCCCGCCTTCTCGCCGTCCTCACCCGCCGTGCCTTGTTTCCCCGTTCCCTCCTCCCCCGTGCTTTCCGACGCGAACGGCGCCTCCGCCCGCACCACTTGGGGCGCGCGCACCGATTGAGTACGACCGGCCCAGAAGTGCAGCACGGCGAACACCGCGACCGCGGCGAGCAGCACCGCAAGCGCGATCACACCGCGTCGCTCCAGCCCGCACCTGGCCTGCAACCACAGCGGCATGCGCTCCCGCAAGGCGGTCCCGGCCCGCTCCCGCCAGCCCGGCCCGGCGGACCCGATCGGGACGTCCGCCCGGAAGTTGTCCTCCTCATCAGAGGCATCCAGGCCATCCGGGCAGTCCAGGACATCCGGGGCGTCCAGGTCAGGCGACACGGCCACGGCTGCCGTCCGCACCGGACTCGGCCCAGGTTCCCCGCCGGTCCCAGCCGCCGTCGCCTTCGCCGCCGCCGTATGCCCAGGGCTCGGTGCGCCCGGCGGGCCATGGCCCAACTCCCGGCGTTCGCCCCGCTCCCGGCTCTCCTCCGGCTCCTGGCGCGTGGCGTGCGCCCAGTATCGGCCCCGCTCCCCTGGTTCCCCGGGGTGCTCACCGAAGAGAAGCTCCGCGCGGCGGCGCAGTTCCTGCGCCGGTGCGTGGCGGTGGCGTGGTGGACGGCGGACGGGTGGGCGGCGGTGTCGGGTGCGGCCGTCGGAGGCGGGGCCGCGGCCCGGGCCGCTGGTCGCGGTCGTGATGCGTGAGCGTGATCGAAGTGGCATGCGACGAGGATCGGGCATTCCGCCACTTGGCGATGATCTTGCTCAATTCCCGGGGATTACCGCCCGGTTGTGGATAACCCCGTCACCCGTACGAGTGCAGAGCCCGCGACGGCGTGCCACAATCCGCGACAACCCACCACAGCCCGCCGCGACAACGCACACCACAGTCTGCCGCGACAACGCGCACCGCAGCCCCCGCTGCGACAGCACGCCACGGCCCGCGACGGCCGCCACGGGCGTCACCTCGGCGAGACGACGGCGCCCAGCAGCCCGGGCCCGGTGTGCGCGCCGATCACCGCCCCGACCTCGCTCACATGCAGGTCGGCCAGCCCCGGCACCCGCGTCCGCAGCCGCTCGGCCAGGGCCGATGCCCGGTCGGGGGCAGCGAGATGATGGACGGCGATGTCGACGTCGGCGCCGCCCGCACGGTCGGCGACGATCTCCTCAAGACGGGCGATCGCCTTCGACGCCGTACGCACCTTCTCCAGTGGTTCGATCCGGCCGCCCTCCAGTTGCAGCAGCGGCTTCACGGCGAGAGCGGACCCCAACAGGGCCTGCGCGGCGCCGATTCGGCCGCCGCGGCGCAGATAGTCGAGCGTGTCGACGTAGAAGTAGGCGGAGGTGCCCGCGGCCCGTTTCTCGGCCGCCGTGACCGCCTCGTCCACGGTGCCGCCCGCCTCCGCCGCCTCGGCCGCGGCGAGCGCGCAGAAGCCGAGGGCCATCGCGACCATCCCGGTGTCCACCACCCGCACCGGCACGGGCGCCTCGCGGGCTGCGGCGACCGCCGCGTCGTACGTACCGGACAACTCGGCGGACAGATGCAGCGAGACGATGCCGGCGGCGCCGGACTCGGCGGCCCTGCGATAGGTTTCCGCGAACATCGCCGGGCTGGGCCGGGAGGTGGTGACGGGGCGTCGCTTCTGCAGTGCCTGGGCCAGGAAGCGGGTCGAGACCTCGGTGCCCTCTTCGAGTGCCTGGTCGCCGAGGACCACGGTCAGGGGTACCGCGGTGATGCCGTGCCGATCCATCGTCAGGGGCGGCAGGTAGGCCGTTGAATCGGTGACGATCGCGACATGGCGGGACATGAGCTGGAGGTTACCTGGCGTATCGCCCGCACTGCAGCCCGACCCCGCTGACCTGGGCCGGAACTGGCGGGTTCAGGTGGTGCTCTCGGGCCGGGGCTTCTTCTGCCAGGGATGGTTCGGACGTGGGCCCGGTGGGGTGATGGCGGGCCGGTTCGGTTCAGCGGCCGGTTCGGATCGCGGGGTCCCAGGCCAGGTCTGCGGGCCGTTCGAACCGTCGGCCGCGGGGGCGTCGGGCCACGAGGGCGCCGGGGTGCCCGGCTGCCGGCCCGGGGGCGACGGTGCGGCAAAAGCGTCCGGTTCGGCACGCTGCCAGTGCCGCAACGCGCCGGTCTCGACGTCGATCTGTGCGCTCAGCGCGTCCAGGTCGTCGCCGGTGAAGCGGTGGGCACGGTCCCGGGCGGCCCAGCGCAGCGAGTCCGCGGACCGGGTGATCCGTTCGGTGCGACCGCGCAGTTCGGGCAGGCGCGCGGCGAGTTCGGCCCGGTCCGGCTCGGACTCCAGGCGCTTGAGTTCGCCGTCCAGTTCATGGCCGTGTGCGCTCAGCCGCTCGAAGAGCCCGATGGATTCCTTCAGTGAGGCGTCCTCCACCACGCCCGCGCGCAGCGCGTCCCGCGTGGCCCGCATCGAGGTGCGCAGGTCGAGCCGGAGCTTGGCGATCTCGCTGGCCGGGCCCAGCTGGGCGAAGGACTTGGCGCGCAGTGTGTGGTCCTCGACCGTGCGGCGGGCCTGGGTGACCGTGCGGTCGACACCCCGTTTGGCCGCGCCGATCACCTTGATCGTGGCGTACCCGCCCAGGACGACGAAGAGCAGGAAGAGCACGGCGAACACTGTGATCACTGTTTCCACGACGCTCCTCCTCCGGCCTCACGGCGCTACCCGCCCCGCTTCTCCACGGTAAACGCAACGGGCAGGCCCGGGGTTCCGAAAATCCCCGAACCTGCCCGTAGGGGATGCCCCGGAGGCAGTGACCGGCGCGTTTACGCGGGGACGATGTTCACCAGCTTGGGCGCGCGCACGATCACCTTGCGGATGCCGGCGCCGTCCAGCGCGGCGACGACCTTCTCGTCGGCCAGCGCCACCTTCTCCAGTTCCTCCTCGGAGATGGACGGCGGGACCTCCAGGCGTGCCTTGACCTTGCCCTTGACCTGGACGACGCAGGTCACGGTCTCGTCGACGACGTAGGCGGGATCGGCGAGCGGGAAGTCCCGGTGGACTACGGAGTCGGTGTGGCCCAGGCGGTGCCACAGTTCCTCGGCGATGTGCGGGGCCAGTGGGGCGATCATCAGCACCAGCGGCTCGGCGATGGTGCGCGGGACCGTTCCGCCCGCCTTGGTCAGGTGGTTGTTCAGCTCGGTGACCTTGGCGATGGCGGTGTTGAAGCGCATGCCCTCCAGGTCCTGGCGCACGCCGTCGATCGCCTTGTGCAGGGCGCGCAGCGTGTCCTCGTCGGGCTCGGCCGCGGAGACGGTGACCTCGCCGGTGGTCTCGTCGACGATGTTGCGCCACAGCCGCTGCAGCAGCCGGAACTGGCCGACCACCGCGCGCGTGTCCCACGGCCGGGACACGTCCAGGGGGCCCATCGCCATCTCGTACAGGCGCAGCGTGTCGGCGCCGTACTCGGCGCAGATCTCGTCGGGAGTCACCGCGTTCTTCAGGGACTTGCCCATCTTGCCCAGCAGGCGGGTGACCTTCTCGCCCTGGTAGTGGTAAGCGCCGTCGCGCTCCTCCGTCTCGGCGGCCGGCACCGCGATGCCCCTGCTGTCCCGGTAGACGTAGGCCTGGATCATGCCCTGGTTGAACAGCTTGTGGAACGGCTCGGCCGAGGAGACATGCCCCAGGTCGTAGAGGACCTTGGACCAGAAACGGGCGTACAGCAGGTGCAGCACGGCGTGCTCGGCGCCGCCGACGTACAGGTCGACACCGCCGTGCGGCATGCCCTCGCGCGGGCCCATCCAGTAGCGCTCGATCTCGGGGTCGACCAGCTGCCGGTCGTTGTGCGGGTCCAGGTAGCGCAGCTCGTACCAGCAGGAGCCGGCCCAGTTGGGCATGGTGTTGGTCTCGCGGCGGTACTTCTTCGGTCCGTCGCCCAGGTCCAGGGTGACGTTGACCCACTCCTCGTTGCGCGACAGCGGTGTCTCGGGCTGGGTGTCGGCGTCGTCCGGGTCGAAGGTGCGCGGCGAGTAGTCCTCGACCTCGGGCAGTTCCAGGGGCAGCATCGACTCGGGCAGCGCGTGGGCGGTGCCGTCCTCGTCGTAGACGATCGGGAAGGGCTCGCCCCAGTAGCGCTGGCGGCTGAACAGCCAGTCGCGGAGGCGGAAGTTGACGGTGCCCTCGCCGATGCCCCGGCGCTCCAGCCATTCGGTGACACGTGCCTTGGCTTCGGCGACGGGCAGGCCGTCCAGGGAAATGTCGTCGTTCGAGGAGTTGATGATCTTCGCGTCGTACGACGCGAAGGCGTCCTCCCATGTCGAGGTGTCGGTGCCGCGGCCGTCGGTCGGCTCGACGATGCAGGTGATCGGCAGCTCGAAGGCCCGCGCGAACTCGAAGTCGCGCTGGTCGCCCGCCGGTACGGCCATGATCGCGCCGGTGCCGTAGCCCATCAGGACGTAGTCGGCGATGAAGACGGGGATCCGCTCGCCGTTGACCGGGTTGGTCGCGAACGCGCCGGTGGAGACGCCGGTCTTGTCCTTGGCCTCGGCCTGCCGCTCGACGTCCGACTTCGAGGCGGCCTGCGCGCGGTAGGCGGCGACGGCCTCGGCGGGGGTCGCGTGGCCGCCGGTCCACACCTTGTGGGTGCCCTCCGGCCAGGTGGCCGGGGTGAACTTGTCGACCAGCGGGTGCTCGGGCGCCAGCACCATGTAGGTCGCGCCGAACAGGGTGTCCGGGCGCGTGGTGAAGACCGTGATGTGTTCGCCGTCGATCGGGAAGTCGACGCGGGCGCCTTCGGAGCGGCCGATCCAGTTGCGCTGCTGCAGCTTGATGGCCTCGGGCCAGTCCAGTTCCTCCAGGTCCGCCAGCAGCCGGTCGGCGTACGCGGTGATGCGCATGTTCCACTGGCGCAGCTTGGCCTTGAAGACCGGGAAGTTGCCGCGCTCGGAGCGGCCGTCGGCGGTGACCTCCTCGTTGGCCAGCACGGTGCCCAGGCCGGGGCACCAGTTGACGGGGGCGTCGGAGGCGTAGGCCAGCCGGAAGCCGCCCAGTACGTCGGCACGCTCGGTGGCGGTCAGCTCCTGCCACGCGCGCGTGTGGCCCGGTACGGCTCGCTCACCGGACTCGAACTGGGCGATCAGCTGGGCGATCGGGCGGGCCTTGCCGGCCTCGTCGTCGTACCAGGAGTTGAAGATCTGCAGGAAGATCCACTGGGTCCACTTGTAGTAGTCCGGGTCGATCGTGGCGAACGACCGGCGTTTGTCGTGGCCCAGGCCCAGCCGGCGCAGCTGGGACTTCATGTTGGCGATGTTGGCCTCGGTGGACACGCGCGGGTGTGTGCCGGTCTGCACGGCGTACTGCTCGGCGGGCAGGCCGAAGGCGTCGAAGCCCAGGGTGTGCAGCACGTTGTGGCCGGTCATCCGCTGGAACCGGGCGAACACATCGGTGGCGATGTAGCCCAGGGGGTGGCCTACGTGCAGGCCCGCACCGGAAGGGTACGGGAACATGTCCATGATGAACTTATGGGGCTTGGCGACCGTCGCCGGGTCGCCGGCCAGGTCACCCTTCGGGTTCGGCGCGGCGTAGGTGCCCTCGGCGTCCCAGAAGTCCTGCCAGCGTGCCTCGATCTCGGCGGCCATGGCAGCCGTGTAGCGGTTCGGCGCTGCCTCTGCCGCCGCGGCGGCAGCGACAGCGGGGTTCGTCTCGCTCATGATCCTCAAAGCTCCATCGGTCGTCTCTGCCTGCGGAAACGAAAAATCCCCTCACACAGGAGGGGACGCCGCGCCGATGCCGACCACAGCACTCACCGGTGGTCGGGACTGATCAGCGCGGCCCGCTAAGCAGAAGGCGTACGGCACGCATGGCGTCAGGGTACCGCAGGGCTTGAGCAAGCCGCGACGCGCTTCCGTATGCCTGGTTGACCCGACGAGCACGGAGTGAGGTTCGCATATTACTTCGCGTAACAGTCACTAACGGACATTACAACAGTCACATTGTCCTTTGATAACAACGCAATAACTCAAACCTCGAACTGATCGGTATGACGCCGCTTAGAGTGCGGCAGCGGGACCGCTCACCCGGACTGCTCGGAGTTACCCCCCATGAACCCTCGTCGTAGTAACAGTTCCCTACCCAAACCGGGCCGGTCGGCCTACGGGGTGGCGACCGCCGTCGTCCTGCTCCTCATACCCGTGGTCGTGCTGCTCGGAGGCAACTGGTTCCAGGACTTCCTCAACTTCGGTGCGGGCGTCCTGTCCCTCGTCTGTCTGACCTCCTCGGTGATCTGGGGTCTCGTCGCCCAGGACCGGCTGATCCTCAACACCCGTCAGCGGATCGTCGCCCAGGGCATCCATCGCGTGACCGCCGTCGCGTCGATCGCCTTCCTCCTGGTGCACATCACGATCAAGCTGGCACTGGACCACACGGTCCTGATCGCCGCCGTGATCCCCTTCAGCCTCGGCGTCACGGGCAGCGCCGGGCTCATCGGCCTCGGCTCGCTGGCCGCCCTGCTCATGATCTTCGTGGGCGTCACCGGCGCGCTCCGCAACCAGTTCGCGTCCCCTGCCCCCGTCGCGGCGCGCTGGCGTGCCATGCACATGCTGGCCTACCCGGCCCTGTGCGCGGCACTGATCCACGGCCTGTTCGCGGGCCGCCCGGCCAAGACGTTCTTCATGGTGTCCTACGAGCTGTGCCTGGCCGCGGTGATGGCGGCCCTCGCGTTGCGCGCGGCGCCGCGCCCCTTCAAGCGCAAGGTCGCCGACCGGATCGTCGCCGTCCTCGGCAACGAGGAGCGGGGCGCGGGCCGCGATGACCTGGAGGCGAGCCGGGCCCGCCTGAACGAGGGCGGCGCAACGCTGCCCGGCTACGAGAAGCAGGCCGCGTACGCCGACGCCGCCGGCTCCGCGCGCCCCACGGCGCCGCAGTACGAGACCCAGGCCGCTCCCGCCGCCCCGGAAGCCCCTCCCGGCTTCGCGGCCGCCTACCGGACCGTCTCGACGCCGCAGTGGCCCCAGCAGCCGTCCGCGGCCGACCAGACCGCACGCATGGACCTGCCACTGGATCCGCAGGCCACGGAGGCGATGCCGCGCACGGACGCCGCGTCGAGCACGTCGGGCAGCTGGCCGATCCCGTCCCCGCCGCCGGTCGGCGAGGCACCCCCGTCGGCCTACGACCCGCTCCAGGACACCGGATACAACATCCCCGTCTACGGCAATCCGGGCACCGGCGGATACGCCGGCAGTGACGTGTACGACACCGGTGAGACGAACACCCCCTACGGCACGTACAACCGCGATGACACGTACAACAGCGGTCCCGCCACTGAACCATCGCCCGGTGCGTCGTTCGACGCACCGGGTTCGGGCGAACCTTGGAACACTCCTTCCGGAGGCTACAGGTGAACGAGGCCCTGCCCGACGTCCCAGAAGTCCGCGTGGTCGGCCTTCCCCAGCTCACGTCGGGCTTCGACCTTGTCGAACGACTCGATCTGCCCATGCACCTGAAGGTGCACGGGCCGCTCGAACCCATGGGCGGCGAGCAGCTCGCACAGCTCGCCGAACGCATCAACCTTAAGGGCCGCGGCGGCGCGGGCTTCCCCTTCCACAAGAAGCTGCGCTCGGTCGCCGAATCGGCGATCAAGCGCGGCGTCCGGCCGGTCGTCGTCGTCAACGGAAGCGAGGACGAACCGGCCTGCCGCAAGGACACCGTGCTCATCAACCGTGCCCCGCACCTGATCCTGGACGGGGCGCTGCTGTGCGCCGAGGCACTGGGCGCCCGCACGCTCGTGGTGGGCGTCACCCGGGAGTCCACACAGCGCTCCATGGAGGCCGCCCTCGCCGAACGCGGCCTCAGCAACAGCCGGCGTTCGGCGCTACGCGCGAGCGTGCAGCGCAACCCGGTCCGCATGGTCACCGGCGCCGCCGCGTCGCTGATCCGCTCCATCGACGGGGGTCCGGCGATCCCGCCCGGCCGCAAGATCAGCGCCTCGCAGAGCGGCGTCGGCGGCGCGCCCACCCTGCTGTCCAACGCCGAGACGTTCGCGCAGTTGGCGATCGCCGCCCGCATCGGTCCCGACCGCTACGGCAACACCGGCCTGTACGACGAGCCGGGCACCGTCATGCTCACCGTCTCCGGCGCGGTCGCCCGCCCCATGGTGATCGAGGTCCCCACGGGTGTGCCGCTGCGCTACGTCCTGCAACTGGCGGGCGCCCCGCCGGTACCGCAGGGCGTGCTGACCGGCGGCTACCACGGCAAGTGGATCGACGCGGCCACCGTCAACGAGGCGGTCGTCTCCCGCAACTCCCTGGACGCCGTGGGCGGTTCGCTGGGCGCGGGCGCGATCCTGCCGATCAGCCAGGAGACCTGCCCGTTGGGCGAGTCGCTGCGCGTGGCGCAGTGGCTGGCCGAGGAGAGCGCGGGTCAGTGCGGTCCCTGCTACCTCGGCCTGCCCGCCGCCGCGCGCGGCATGGAGGACATCATCAACGGCGGCGGGCCGGCCGCCCTGGAGGCGCTCAAGCAGGTCGCGAAGAACGTGAAGCGGCGCGGCGCATGCTCGCACCCGGACGGCTCGGCGATGTTCCTTGAGTCCACCGTCAAGGCGTTCACCGACGACCTCGCGGCACACGTCCTCGGAAACGGCTGCGGACGGCCCGTGGAGGGCGTGCTGCCGCTCTTCGAGGGCGGCAGGGCCCCGACGGGCATTCCGGGCGGCGGGGAGGCCGAGGAGGCCGGTCCGAGCCGCCAGAAGATCTACGTCGACTGGACGTTGTGCCGGGGCCACGGGCTGTGCGCGGACATCCTCCCGGAGGTCTTCGAACTGGGCGCCGACGGATTCCCGACCGTCGCGCAGGCACAGGTGCCCCAGTACGCGGAGGCCAAGGCGCTGCGCGCGGTGCGCCGCTGCCCCGCGCTGGCGCTGCGCATCGAGGAGGACACCCGCTCCCAGGCGCCGTCCCGCAACCTTCCGGTCCTCTCCCAGGGCCGCGGCCGCCGCGCCCTCGGCCGCTGAGCGCAACGGACGGCGGGTCGCCCGGTCAGGGCTGACCCGCCGTCGCACAGGGACGGGCATGCGCGGAAAGGGGCACCGTGCGCGAGCAGACGGCGCACGGCAACAAGCGTCGTACACGCCGAAGGCGGACCATCCGTTCGGATGATCCGCCTTCTACTCCTGTGGAGCTAAGGAGAATTGAACTCCTGACCTCCTGCATGCCATGCAGGCGCTCTACCAACTGAGCTATAGCCCCTTGCGGCCCTGCGGCTGAGCCGCTTGCCGACCGTGTCGCCCGGTTCCCCCGGCGGCGACGCCAACATTACACGGTCGACGGGGTGCAGCACCAAACCGTTTCCTTTCTGCCCCGATATGAAGGCTAGTGTCGGCCTTCGTGACCGTGATCGCGCCCTCCGGAGCCCGCCTTCGTGTGCCGGTCGCCCTGGGGGCGTGCCTGGTGTCCTTCGCCGTGTTCTGGGCCGCGCAACGGGCCGCCCACGTGTCGATGATCGACCTGATGGTGTACCGGGCGGAGGGGGCGGCCGTCCGCGCGGGAGGCGATCTGTACGCGCTGCGGGCGACCGAGGCCCGGCTGCCCACCACCTATCCGCCGTTCGCGGCCCTGCTGTTCACGCCGCTGACCCTCCCGCAGACCGCGCTCCTGCGCACCCTGGCGACGCTCGGGAACCTGCTGCTCCTGGTGGCGTTCGTACGGCTGTCGTTGGGACTCGTCGGGCACACGCGCGTAGTCGGACACACGCGCGCTGTCGGGCACGCGCGCGTGGAGAGCGTCTGCTGGATCGCGGCGCTGGCCGTGTGGTGCGAACCGGTCTGGACGACGCTGCGCTACGGACAGGTCAATCTGCTGCTCGCCGTCCTGGTGCTGTGGGATCTCGCACGCCATCGTCCGGGCGGCCGCAACCGCTGGGCGGGCGCCGGTCTCGGGCTGGCCGCCGCGGTCAAGCTGACGCCCGCGCTGTTCGTGGTCCTCCTGGTCGCCACCGGTGTCGCGGCTCGTCTGCGGGGCGGCGACGGAGGGCCGTGGCTGCGGCACGCGCGCGGGGCGGCCGTCACCTTCGCCGCGGCGACCCTGCTGGCGGCGGCCGTGCTGCCGTACGACTCGTGGCGCTTCTGGACCGGCATGGTGTTCCGTGCCGACCGGGCGGGCCACGCGGAGGACACCGCCAACCAGGCCCTGCGCGGCGTGCTGGCCCGGCTGCTGCACACTCCGGAGCCGGGAGCCTGCTGGGCCCTCCTGGCGGCTGTGACGGCCGTCGCCGGGTTGTGGGTGGCGGTCACCGCGGAGTTGCGGGACCGGCGCTCCTGGGCGGTGGCCGCCTGCGCGGTGACCGCGCTGCTGATCAGCCCGGTGTCGTGGTCGCACCACTGGGTCTGGTGCGTGCCGGTGGTGCTGCTGCTGTGGGCGCACGGCCGCCGGACGGTGGCCGCCGGCACACTGGTGGTGTTCTGTTCGTACGCCCCGTGGTGGGTGCCGCACGGTGACGGGCGGCCCGAGTTGCACCAGGGCGGCGCGGAGTTGACGCTGTCGGCCCTCTACGGAGGCTTCGGGCTGCTCTTCCTAGCGCTCGCCGGAGATCGTTGCCGAGCCCGGCGAGCGGTGGTCAGGCCGTGACGAACGAATAGAACCGCTTGAGCGTGCAGTGCTCCTCCAGAAGACGGCCGTAGATCGGCTCGCCCTCCAGTTCGCGGTACGTCTCGATCGGGTCGCCTTTTATGATCAGCGCCCGCGCGCATTCCTCGCACCAGTACTGGTACTCGGCGTTGATCGGTTCCATGTCGCGGACGATCGGCGTACCGCTCCCGCACCAGTCGCACTTCCGCCGGTGTGCACCCATCGATCAGCTCCAGCTGTGGCCGCAGGCCGTGCACACGTAGGAGATTCCGCCGTTGTCGCCCAGGACTTGGGCCACGTGCGCGGAACCGCAGGAAGGGCAGCTGAGCCGGGTGACCGTGTCCCGTATCAACGCCGCGTCGAGGAGGAGGCCGCCCTCCTCAAGGATGCTCGCTGGCATCGCTACTCCCTCCCGTCGGGCCGCGCCCCCTTCCGGCCGTTTGATTCTGCCACGGCCGGACCAATACGGTCAGCGACGCCTCAGTACCAGTCCGGACACGGCAGCCGCCGCGGCCGAACCGGCCGGCGCCCGTGCGCACGCCGAAGGCGCCTGCGCGGAGGTATACGCCCGCGGGGCCCCAGATGACTCAAGCCGACGCGAAGACGTTCCGTCACGAGGCGGTCGCCGAGCCGGGGATGACGGAGCCGCCGACCATCACCCCCAATGTGGAACCCATATGCGGGATGCGAAAAATCCCGCCCCTGAAGGGACGGGATCCTCATCAATGACCTTTGCCGACTCGACGCAGTGTCGAGCAGGGTCTCGATCCATGAAGCTGTGGAGCTAAGGAGAATTGAACTCCTGACCTCCTGCATGCCATGCAGGCGCTCTACCAACTGAGCTATAGCCCCTTGCGCCACGCGGCGGAACCGCATGGTGTCTCGCCCCGCTCGGCGGGGCGAACAAGAAGAACTTTAGCCTGCGACCTGCCGGAAAGTGAAATCCGGTGCGGGCCCCGAGCGGGCTCAGTCGTCGTCGCCGAGGACGGGCTCCGGGAGGGTGCCCGCGTTGTGTTCCAGGAGCCGCCAGCCGCGGGCGCCTTCGCCGAGGACCGACCAGCAGCAGTTCGACAGACCGCCGAAGCTCTCCCAGTGCCCGGCCTCCAGGCCGAGGAGACGCCCGATGGTGGTGCGGATGGTGCCGCCGTGGCTGACCACCACGAGGGTGCCGTCCTCGGGCAGCTTCTCGGCGTGCCGCAGCACGACGGGTGCCGCCCGGTCGGCGACCTCGGTGTCCAGTTCGCCGCCGCCGCGCCGGACCGGCTCGCCGCGCTTCCACGCGGCGTACTCCGCGCCGTACCGGTCGATGATCTCCTCGTGCGTCAGCCCCTGCCAGGCGCCCGCGTAGGTCTCGCGCAGCGCCTCGTCGCGGGTGACATCGAGGCCGGTGAGCGCGGACAGCTCGGCGGCCGTGTTCGCGGCCCGCCGCAGGTCCGAGGCGACGATCGCGTCGGGCCGCAGGGAGGCGAGCAGCCGGGCGGCGCGGCGGGCCTGGCCGACGCCGGTCTCGGTCAGCTCGACGTCCGTGGAGCCCTGGAAGCGGCGCTCCACGTTCCAGGCGGTCTGGCCGTGCCGCCACAGGATGATGCGCCGCCCCCGGCCGGTGCGTCCCGTCACCTCAACGGTGGTGCTCATCGCCAGTCCCCGCCCGCCTCGGCCGCGTCCTCGGCGGCCTGCAGCCGTGCGTGCTCCTCCGCCTTGCCGCGGGTGGCCTCGGCGTCGGCCGGCAGCTCGATCTCGGGGCAGTCCTTCCACAGCCGCTCCAGGGCGTAGAAGACGCGCTCCTCGCTGTGCTGGACGTGGACGACGATGTCGACGTAGTCGAGCAGGACCCAGCGGGCCTCGCGGTCGCCCTCGCGGCGCACCGGTTTGGCGCCTAGCTCCTTCTGGAGCCGTTCCTCGATCTCGTCGACGATGGACTTGACCTGGCGGTCGTTGGGTGCGGAGGCCAGCAGGAAGGCGTCCGTGATCGACAGCACATCGCTCACGTCGTACGCGATGACGTCGTGGGCGAGCTTGTCGGCGGCCGCCTGGGCGGCGGTGTTGATGAGTTCGAGGGAACGATCAGTGGCGGTCACTACAAGATTGACTTTCGGTCGGGGGCACAGGTCGGCTGCGGGCGTGGCGGCGACCCCGACTCGGCACGGCCCGTCGGCGGTCACTCGCCATCAAGGGTCTCACGGACCGCCCGGGGCACCCCACGTGATTATCGGATCACCTGGGGTGCCCGCGCCGCCTTCCGGAGCCGTCCGTCAGGAGGACGACGGCTTGTAGTCCTGGCCCAGGACCACCGAGACGTCGGCGTTCGAGGCGACCGTGCCCTTCGTCACGGCGCCGTCGGGCAGCCCCAGGGTCTTGGCGACCTCCGTGGCGTCGTCCTTGTGGGCGGCGTCGGAGTAGAGCACCTTCGAGGCGGACTCGGCGGCGTCCGCGGTGCCGCCCTCAAGGAAGGTGAAGCCGCCGTTGAGGAGGACCACACGGGCCTTTTCGCTGTTGTCCTTGACGCCGGTGGCGTTCTGCACGGAGACCCGGACGGCCGAGCCCTGATCGGGGCTCTTCGCGGTGCCACCGAGGATGTCCTTGACGACGCCGGCGCTGGTCTGGGCGCTGAGCGTGCCGTCGGACCGCACGGGCAGCAGGGCCGTCCTGTAGTCGCCGCCCTTGGCGAGATCGGCGAGCTTCGCGAGCAAGGCGCCGAGGTTCTTGTCGGACAGCGGCGGCTCGATGATCTGCCCCAGCGTCTGCACGGTGACGGTCGCTGCCTCGGCGTCGGAGGACATCTTGCGCAGGACGCCCTGTAGGACCTGGCCGAACCGCTCCAGCTGGGCGTTCTCGGCCTCGCCTGAGCCGCGGTAGGTGGCGTAGGCGACGGCCGCCTTGCCGCTGAGGGTCTGGCTCTTGCCCTCATGGACGAGCGGGGCGGTGCCCTTCTTCTTGCTGTCCGGGTCGGGGACGTCGGTGTTGGTGTCGACGTCGATGTTGCCGACGAGTTCGACGAGGTTCTGCAGGTAGGGGGTGTCCAGCCGCCAGGTGCCCTCGATGTTCGTGCCGAGGACGGTGTCGAGCTGGTCGCGGGTGCCGCCGGAGCCGTCGTCGTCGACCGACTTGGCGAGGGTGGTCACGGCGCCGGAGTCGTCGGACAGGGTGAGGGAGTTCGGCAGCAGGACGGTGGTGCCCTGCTTGGTGGTGGTGTTGTCGACGAGCAGCGCCGTTGATGTGCCGCCCTTCGCGGTGTTGTGCAGATGGACGACGATCACATCGCGCTTCTGGGCGCCGGCCGCCGTCGAGGTGCCGGACTTGGCGTCGGACGAGGACAGGCCGGGCAGCTTTCCGGCGTACCAGAGGTAGCCGACGCCGCCGGCCGCGACCAGGGCGAGGACGACGACCAGGGCGATGACGCGGCTGCGGGCGCGGCGGCGGGCCTCCTCGCGGCGTTCGGTGCGGTTCTCGGTGAACTTCAGCCAGTCGATGACGTCCCCGGAGTCACCGTCCGGCTCCTCCACGAAGGCGAACTGCTCGGTGCGGTAGTCCCGTTCGCGGTCGGCCGGGGATTCGTCCGGTACCTCGGACGGGCCGGGCTGCTGCGGGATGTGGGCGGTCTGCTCGGCGACCCGGGGCTGCTGGGCACCCGCCGCCTGCCGCCCGTAGGGGTCGTAGGCGGCCGTGCCGCCCGCGGTGGGCATCCCCCCCGTCCCGCCGGTGGCGTACGGATCGTAGGCGGAGTCGTAGGAGTCGTACGGCGGCACGGGCTGCTGCGGGCCGGTGTCGTAAGGCGGAACCGGCTGCTGCCGGCCGGTGTCGTAGGGCGGCACGGGTTGTTGCCGGCCGGTGTCGTACGAGTCGTACGGCGGCACCGGCTGCTGCTGTCCGGTCGCGTACGGGTCGTAGCCGTAGCCCTGCTGCGCGTACGGGTCGTACGCCTGCTGCGGGGCCTGCTGTGCCGGGATCTGGCGGTACACGGGCTGCCCGTACTCGTCGTAGCCGACGAGTTCGTACTGGTCGGCCCCGTACCCCGGGTCGTATCGGTCGTTCACCGGTGCCCCTCTCGGCTCACTCGCCGCGGTACAGCTCGCGCTTGTCGATATAGCGCACGACTCCGTCCGGCACCATGTACCAGATGGGATCGCCCTTGGCGACTCTCGCACGGCAGTCTGTGGAGGAGATGGCCAGCGCGGGAACCTCGACGAGCGAGACCCCGCCCTCCGGGAGCCCGGCGTCGGTCAGATGGTGGCCGGGGCGGGTGACCCCGACGAAGTGCGCGAGGGAGAACAGTTCCTCGGTGTCCCGCCAGGTCAGCAGCTGGGCGAGGGCGTCGGCACCGGTGATGAAGAACAGATCCGTGTCCGGGTTGAGCGCGCGCAGGTCACGCAGGGTGTCCACGGTGTAGGTGGGGCCGCCGCGGTCGATGTCGATGCGGCTGACCGAGAACTGCGGGTTCTCGGCGGTCGCGATGACCGTCATCAGATAGCGGTCCTCCGCCGGGGAGACCTTGCGGTGGGACTTCTGCCAGGGCTGGCCGGTGGGCACGAACACCACCTCGTCGAGATGGAACTGCGCGGCGACCTCGCTGGCCGCCACCAGGTGCCCGTGGTGGATCGGGTCGAACGTTCCGCCCATGACGCCGAGACGGCGCTTGCCCGAGTGCGCGGGGCCGCCGCCCGGACGGTCCTGCGGGGTCCGCACCGTGCCGCTCGTCGCGTCGGCCGCCGGACCGGTAGGCATGTCCTGCTCTCCCATGCGTGCAGACCCTACCGGCCCGGTCCACGGGGTCCGCCCGTCAACCCCCGGTACGGCACCCGGGGCGGGCCGCCGGGTTCAGCGGTCGCGGTTGAAGCGGGTGGTAATCCACAGCAGGAGCAACAGGATGAGCAGCGCGCTGCCACCGGTCACGAGCGGGCTGAGGCTTTCGTGGTTGCCGCCGCGCTCCTCGCCCTCGGCGGCGAGGGTGGCCAACTGGGCAGCGGTGCTGTGGAAGCTCATCTTCGGCAGGACCTATCCGGTGTGGGCGGGATAAAGATGTCGGCCCATGGTAAGCGGGCGCCGCGACGGCGATCACGTCGACTCCGCCGTTGCCGACGGGTGGGTCACGGCGGGGATCGTTCCCCGAGGTGGCGAACCTTCCGGGAGGCGGGGAACCTTCCCGGGGGCTCAGTCGTCCTTCTGTTTGTACCCACGTAGCAGGAACCAAGCGGTCACCACACAACCCAGGACCATCACGACCAGGACGATCCGGAGGAGATTCCCCGTCCCGTGCTGCGGTGCGGCATCGGCGGCCTCGACCAGCCAGGCGGTCGCGGGGGTGTGCTCCATGATGTGGACTCCTTCGGCTGTACTGCCCGTCCACGGTAACTCCGCCTAGGCTGGGCCCCGCCTCGGGGGCACATCGGGCACACCAACGCACATGGGGGACGACATGACCGACGACGGCCATGAGCACCACGAGCACGAGCACATGCCGGGCAGACAGCGCAGGCGCTTCCCCGGGATCTCCTCGCGTGCGTACGAGCACCCCGCCGACCGTTCCGCCCTGGTGGCGCTGCGCCGGCTGAGCGGCTTCGACACGGTCTTCAAGGCGCTCAGCGGGCTGCTTCCGGAGCGGAGCCTGCGCCTGCTGTTCCTGTCCGATTCGGTGCGTGTCTCGGACCAGCAGTTCGCGCATCTGAACGACATGCTGCGGGACGCCTGCTACATCCTGGACCTGGAGAAGGTCCCGCCGATGTACGTCACCCAGGACCCGCAGCCGAACGCGATGTGCATCGGCCTGGACGAGCCGATCATCGTCGTCACCACCGGCCTGGTCGAACTGCTCGACGAGGAGGAGATGCGGGCGGTCGTCGGCCATGAGGTGGGGCACGCCCTGTCCGGGCACGCGGTGTACCGCACGATCCTGCTGTTCCTGACCACCCTCGCGCTCAAGGTCGCCTGGATCCCGCTGGGCAACCTCGCGATCATGGCGATCGTGACCGCGCTGCGGGAGTGGTTCCGCAAGTCGGAGCTGTCGGCGGACCGGGCGGGCCTGCTGGTGGGGCAGGACCTGCGGGCCTCGATGCGCGGGCTGATGAAGATAGCCGGTGGCAACCATCTGCACGAGATGAACGTGGACGCGTTCCTGAAGCAGGCCGAGGAGTACGAGGCGGGCGGTGACCTGCGCGACTCGGTGCTGAAGATCCTGAACGTGCTGCCCCGCTCCCATCCCTTCACCACGGTCCGTGCGGCCGAGCTGAAGCGGTGGGCCGAGACCCGCGACTACCAGCGGATCATGGACGGTCACTACCCGCGGCGCGACGAGGACAAGGACACCTCGGTCAGTGACTCGTTCAAGGAGTCCGCGGCCAGTTACGCCAGCGATGTGAAGAGTTCCAAGGACCCGCTGATGAAGCTGGTCTCGGACCTCGCGGGCGGCGCCGGGACCCTGGGCGGCCGGGTGCGCCGAGGCTTCGACGGCTTCACCAGCCCCCCGCCCCCGAAGAACACGCCCCCCGGCGACACCAGCCCCGAAACCTGACCCAACCACCACCCGTCCCGCCCCACCCCGCGGAACAACAGCCAACGGGCCCACAGGCACACGAACCGCAGGGCCGCGCCACAGGACGGGCCCGCAGCCGCGCCGACCGTAAGACCGCGCCACAGGATGGGCCCGGGCCAGGACGGCCCCGGGGCGCGCCTCATGACGGGCCCAGGTCCGCGCGCCATGACAAGCCCGGGCCGTGTCCCAAGACGGGCCGAAAGCCAGGTGGGCCCAATGGCCGCGCCCCAAGACCGGCCCGCGGTCGCGCCCCGAGGACAGGACCGGGAACGCGCTACAAGACGGACCGGGGGCAGGAGCCCAAGAGGGGCCCGGGGTTGTACCCATGGCGGGGAGCGGCGCCGGGGGTTATGGGGTTGGTTGGGCTGCTGTGGCCAGGGTTCCGCACAGGGCCGTTGCCGTTCCTGTCGCGTAGGGGTCCGTGCCTGCCGGGCCGCCCGCCTTGGCGGTCTGGTCGGCCAGCAGCGGGCGTAGACGACTGGCGGAGTCCTCCGCGCAGGACAGGGGGCCCGCCTGCACGGAGGAGACGGCCAGCTGTACCTGGTGCAGCCGCAGGTCGTCCTGGCCGAAGCGGAAGGTCAGCTCGCGGCGGACGGTGAACAGGGAGACCCGTGCCTTGTCGCCGGCGCCGGTGGGCTTGAGCGCGTAGACGAAGGTGTGGTCCGCGGTGACCTCCAGGGTCCCCGAGTCCGTCTCGACGGCCTGCAGCGAGCCCTGCACCCGGATCTTCTGGTCGGCCAGCTCGGCCCGGGTGGGGTCGAAGCGGACCAGCCATCCGGTGGCCGCGTGCCGGCCGTCCGCGGCGGGACGCTGGAAGCTCTGGTCGAACTGGTCGAGCTGGTCCGGGTTGAGCAGCATGCGCGCGGGCCGGATCTGGCTGCCGTCCAGCACCTCGGGGTCGAGCGAGGAGCTGACGAGGTAGTCCTTCGCCGAGGTCAGGGCGGCCAGGACCTGGCTTTCGGAGAAGTGCTCGGTGCGCCGGGAGGCGGGCAGCGGAATGCCCTCGGCGCCGATGCTGAACTGCGCCGCGGGACTGTGTTCGTACAGGTATTCGGCGTCGCTCGCCCCGGGCACCTTGCCCTGCGGGACGAGCGGGATGACGGTCATGCGCAGCGGAGGCACGGCTTCCCGGACCCGGGGTGCGCCGTAGGGATGGCGCACACCCATGTAGATCGCGGTGCCGAAGGCGACGGCGATCAGCACCACGAGAATCAGGGCCTGCCGGGACAGCCCGCGATACAGATGCGGGCGGCGGCGCACGGCGGGCGCGTGATCGGCCATGCGCTCCTGCGCGGAGAACTCCTGGAGGCGGGCAGCACGAACGAACGACTCGTCGAAGACGACGGATCGGTACTCGTCCTCCCCACCACCGGGAGCGCCCTCGGGTGTCCCCTCAGGTGGGTCTCCAGGCCCGCCCATACTTTCAGGGTAGGTCTCAGGAGGCTCAGGTAAACGCCCTGGTACACGACAAGTTCTGACAGGTTCTCACCACAAGCGTGCGCGGGCGTTCAGGGTGTGCGGGGCACCGCGGAGACGGCCGACTGGGGGTGGTCGGCGGAGCCGGAGGGAGCCGCCGTGCCCTGCTCAAGCCCGGTGGAGGCGGGCTGCGGGACCTGGTCCCGGCTGCCCGAGGAGGCGCCGCGGTAGACCGCGGCGAAGGCCAGCGCGACCATGCCGACGCCCATCACGACGGCGAGCACCCAGGCGACAGGGCGGTGCCAGCGGACAGGTCTGCCGTAGCCCGCGACGCCGTAGTGGCCGTCCGGATAGTCGGAGTCGTCCCAGTCATCGAGGTCGCGGTCATGGCCGAAACCGTGTCCGTCGGGGCCGTACCCCTCGTCGTACCGCTCGCCTCGGGCGTGGGCGCGGCGGGCCTCCGCCTCGGAGGCCTCGGCTCTGGCCTGTGCGGCGGCCAGGAGGCGTTCGACGGCGGTCGGCTCGTGCACCACGGCCGCCCGTACGAAGGCCTCGTCGAAGACCACGGAGGCGAACTCTTCGTCCGACACCCCGTGGTCGTGGTCGTCGTCGGGCTCCCAGCCGTCAGGGAACGGCGTGCCCCCCACGTCCTCCGGCACCGTTCCAGAGTAGACCTGGGGGGTCAATTTGGGCAGACGGTATGGAAATTCATCCGCCTGCTGAGACGCCTTCGGCGCGGTGCCGGGCGTACCGGTCAGCGCACGTGTCCGTCGCCGGTCACGATGTACTTGGTGCTGGTCAGCTCCGGCAGGCCCATCGGCCCGCGGGCGTGCAGCTTCTGCGTGGAGATGCCGATCTCCGCGCCGAAGCCGAACTGGCCGCCGTCGGTGAAGCGGGTGGAGGCGTTCACGGCGACGGTGGTGGAGTCGACCAGCTGGGTGAAGCGGCGGGCCGCCTGCTGCGAGGTGGTGACGATCGCCTCGGTGTGGCCCGAGGTCCACAGCCGGATGTGTTCGACGGCCTTGTCCAGCGAGTCCACGACCGCGGCGGCGATGTCGTGGGAGAGGTACTCGGTCTCCCAGTCCTCCGGGGTCGCCTCGACCACGGTGGCCCTGGAGCCCGCGGCGTGGGCGAGGACCCGCTCGTCGGCGTGGACGGTGATCCCGGCCTCGGCGAGGGCGTCCAGGGCGCGGGGCAGGAAGGCGGCGGCGATGTCCTGGTGGACCAGCAGGGTCTCGGCGGCGTTGCAGACGCTGACCCGCTGGGCCTTGGAGTTGATCAGGATCTCTACGGCCATGTCGAGGTCGGCCTGGGCGTCGACGTAGACGTGGCAGTTTCCGGTGCCGGTCTCGATGACCGGCACCGTGGACTCGGAGACGACCGTACGGATGAGGGAGGCGCCGCCGCGCGGGATGAGGACGTCGACCAGGCCGCGGGCGCGCATCAGCTCGCGGACGCTCTCCCGGCTCTCGCCGGGCACGAGCTGCACGGCGTCGGCGGGCAGCCCTGCCCCGCCGACGGCGTCCCGGATCACCCGGACCAGCGCGGTGTTCGACTCGTAGGCGGAGGCCGAGCCGCGCAGCAGGACCGCGTTGCCGGACTTCAGGCACAGTGCGGCGGCGTCCGCGGTGACGTTCGGGCGGGCCTCGTAGATGATGCCGACCACGCCGAGCGGGACACGGACCTGGCGCAGATCGATGCCGTTGGGGAGGGTGGAGCCGCGGACGACCTCGCCGACCGGGTCGGGCAGCGCGGCGACGTGCCGGACGTCGGCGGCGATGGCCCGCACCCGCTCCGGGGTGAGGGTCAGCCGGTCCACGATCGCCTCGCTGGTGCCGGCCGCACGGGCCTTGGCGACATCCTTGGCGTTGGCCTCGACGATCTCGCCGGTCCTGACCTCCAGGGCGTCCGCGATGGCGAGCAGCGCGTCGTCCTTCACGGCGCGCGGCAGCGGCGCGAGGTCGGCGGCCGCGGCCTGGGCGCGGTAGGCGGCCCGGGTGACCGGGGACATGGCGTCGTACGGCGAGAGCGTGGTCATGAGGGAAGGGTAGTGCGCGGTGCGAGGCCGGACAGGGGTCGTTCCACACCGCGAGACGGGTCAAAAGGGATGAACCCCGACCGGGGTCGCGGGTGCCGGGCCATAGCCGTCGGCGATGCGCTGGTGGTAGGTCTCGCGGTCGATGACCTCCAGGCCGACGATCTCCCACGGGGGCAGTCCCGCGGTCTGGCGGTGCTCGCCCCACAGGCGCAGGGCGACGGCCGCCGCGTCGTGCAGGTCACGGGCCTCTTCCCAGTAGCGGATCTCGGCGTGATCGTTGGCGTATCTGCTGGTCAGCAGGAAGGGATGGTCATGGGCGAGTTGTTCGAGGCCGCGGCGCAGCTCCGTCAGGGACACCGCCTCGCCGGAGACGCTGAGGGTGACATGCCACAGGCGGGGCAGGTCCTTCGGCTCCTCGTAGGACTCCCCGGCCGTGACACTCGTCAGAGCACCACGGGACGCCGCAGCCCCAGGGCGCACTCGTCTCACGGCGGCCTCCTTCAACCCAGCGCTCGGAAGGATGATCGTGCCGCTGGGGCACGTCCTGGAACAAAGTTGAGCAGGCCGCGCGGCTCCGTGGGGCGGTTTTACGGAACGTCCCCCACCGGGGGCGTCGTTACGCCCTGTTTTACGGGTGCAGGATCACCAGATCGTCCCTGTGTACGACCTCGCGTTCGTACGCCCGGCCCAGCTCGCGCGCCAGTTCCCGGGTCGAACGTCCTAGCAGCTGAGGGATCTCCTTGGCGTCGAAGTTGACGAGGCCGCGGGCCACCGCGTGCCCCCGGGTGTCGCGCAGTTCCACGGGGTCGCCGGCGCTGAAGTCGCCCTCCACGGCGGCGATCCCGGCGGGCAGCAGCGAGGTGCGGCGGTGCACGACGGCCTGCACCGCGCCGTCGTCCAGGGTCAGCGAGCCCTGCGGGGTGGAAGCGTGCTGGAGCCACAGCAGCCGGTCGGCGGAGCGCTTGCCGGTGGGGTGGAAGTAGGTGCCGGTGTCGCCGCCGGCCAGCGCGACGGCGGCGTGGACGGCGCTGGTGAGCACCACGGGGATGCCGGCGGCGGCCGCGATCCGGGCGGCCTCGACCTTGGTGACCATGCCGCCGGTCCCGACCCCGGCCCGGCCGGCGCTGCCGATCTCGACGCCTTCGAGGTCGGCGGGACCGCGCACCTCCGCTATCCGCGAGGTCCCGGGCCTGGCGGGGTCGCCGTCGTAGACGCCGTCCACGTCGGAGAGCAGCACGAGGAGGTCGGCGTGGACGAGGTGGGCGACGAGAGCGGCGAGACGGTCGTTGTCCCCGAAGCGGATCTCGGCGGTGGCGACGGTGTCGTTCTCGTTGACGACGGGCAGGGCGCCCATGGCGAGGAGCTTGTCGAGGGTGCGGGAGGCGTTGCGGTGGTGGGCGCGGCGGCTCATGTCGTCCGAGGTGAGCAGGACCTGGCCGACGCGGACGCCGTAGCGGGCGAAGGAGGCGGTGTAGCGGGCGACGAGCAGGCCCTGGCCGACGCTGGCAGCCGCCTGCTGGCGGGCGAGGTCCTTGGGGCGGCGGCGCAGGCCCAGCGGTGCGAGGCCGGCGGCGATGGCGCCGGAGGAGACCAGGACGATCTCGCGTTCCCCGCCGCTGCGGCTGCGGGCGAGGACGTCGACGAGCGCGTCGACACGGTCGGCGTCCAGGCCGCCCGAGGCGGTGGTCAGCGAGGAGGAACCCACCTTGACGACGATCCTGCGGGCTTCACCCACGGCCTGCCTCACCCATGCCACCTGCGCTCTGTCTCCTCGATCAGGTCCGGCTGCCCTGTGCGGCAATCTACGCGAACGGGATCCCGGGCCGCGCGGCGTTTCACTCCCCGGACAGACGGTGCGTGACGAGGCGAACACGTTTCGCACAGGGCAAAAAGGTTGCACTGATTGCGTATAGAAATTAAAGGCGGCGCAAACTTAACTTGAACGCTGTGCCACACACAGTTCGTCGCGCCAAGCGCATACTCCTCAGATCGGGGAAGAGTCCCTATGACGTCGTGTCGCTGGAGGAGGCCCTCCACCGGGACGTCATCGCCACCAACGCCGGCAACCTGATCTTCAGTGATGCCGCGCACAAGATCCTGGAGACACCGGACAACGAAGTCGTCTCGAACGGCATAGGGGCGGACGCGTCCGCGGCGGCCAGGATCAACGAGGAGTACGACGCCTTCGTGGTGCCGCTGGCCAACGCCTTCCGGCCGTCGTTCGAGGGCGGTCTCAACCGGCTGACGCGGCTCATCTCCCGGCTGAAGATCCCCGTGGTGGTGCTCGGGGTCGGCGCGCAGACCGGGGTGAGCTACGACCCGGCGCGGCTGAAGCGGATCGAGCCCGCCGTGCGGGACTTCTGTGCCGCGGTGCTGGACCGCAGCGCGTCGATCGGTGTGCGCGGCGAGTTCACCGAGCAGTACCTCAAAGACATGGGGTTCCGGGACGTCGAGGTCATCGGCTGCCCCTCGCTGTTCTTGAACGGCAGCCGGCTCGACGTGCACAAGCGGGCGCCGGAGCTGACGCCGGACTCCCGGATCGCCGTCAACGGTTCGCACACCGCGGTGAAGGCCGGCCTGGACGAGATCATCACCCGCACCCATCGGCGCTACCCGGACCTGCGTTTCGTCGGCCAGAACCTCAGCGACGCGCGGCAGTTGCACTGGCGGGACCTGTCGGACCCGAACGGCAAGGTGACCGGGATGCCGACGCATCCGGACCACCCGATGTACGGGGAGGACAAGGTACGGGTCTATATCGACCCCGTCACCTGGATCGGCGACCTGCGCGGGTTCGACTTCTCCTTCGGCTCCCGGATCCACGGCAACATCGCGGCGCTGCTGGCCGGGACGCCCGCGACGGTGCTGTGCGGGGACTCGCGGACGCTGGAGCTGTGCCGCTACTTCGACATTCCGTACCGGCGGCTCGACCAGGTCGTCGAGGACCCCGAGTCCGCGGACCCGGCGCGGCTGTACGAGCAGGCCGACTTCACGGGGCTGGTCGGGGGCCATCGGGAGCGGTTCGAGCGGTTCACGGCGTTCCTGGACAAGAACGGCCTTGAGAACACGTTCACGCACGGCGACGGCGGGGCGGCGTTCGAGGAGCGGATACGGGCGCTGACGTTCCCTCCGGGGGTGCGCCCCTGGCTCGACGCGGATGCCGCCTCGCTGCTCTCCCGGATGAGCTGGCTGCACCGCCGGGTGGGCGAACTGACGCTGGACAACACCCAGTTGAAGCGCGAGCTGGCGCGGGCCCGGGCCGGTGCCAAGGCGGCTGCCGCGGCCCCGTCGACGACGTCGGTGTACCGCCGGGCCCGCCGCGCGATGGGCCGCCCCCTGCGCCGCGCCCTCCAGCCGGGCCGCCAACAGAACTGACCAGCCACCCCCACGGTGTCCGGAACCGGCGTACGGCCCTGACCGCACACCGGTTCCGGCCGTGTGAGCCCTGCTAAGCTCAGCCCGCCGCCGCCCCGAAGCCGCCCCGGGGAGCGTGCGGCGCACCTTGCGGAGGGCGCGACCCGAAGCCCTCAGGGCTCCAGACCGGGTAGGGGACCAACCCCGGGGCTGGTCCTGCCGAACCGGTGGAATGTGCCACCCGCCGGGCCACCGTCGTCCAGGGCCGCGCGTGGACGGTGATCGTCGCGCTCGCGTGCGCACTGCGCCGGAACCCGGTGTCGACTCCGGGGGCAAACGCCGACGTCGACGCACCGTCCTTGCGCCAGGGCTCCGGCCCGATGAGATCCGGACCCCTCAGCCCGCCGCCGCCCCGAAGCCGCCGGGTGCGAAATGCAGGGCGTCTGTCTGCTGCTGGCGGGTTCGCAACTGCTGCCGCTCGCCGCGGACTTCGCGGTGGTGCTGCCGGCGCTGGGCTCGCTGGTGTGGTCGTTCGGCCGGGACGTGCCGTGGCTGTGGCGGACCGCACGGCTCACCGTCCCGAACGCTTTGGTCACAAAGGCGCCGTAGCCGGCCGGGCGATGACCGTCCGGCGGACGGGCGGGCGATGCCCGTCCGGCGGACGGGCGGGCGATGCCCGTCCGGCGGACGGGCGTCGTGCGGGCACCGGAGGCCGCTACGGACAATGCGGCCGGGCCGACCGCGCCGGGGGCAAGATCTACGCCGCTGACCCGCCGCTCCAACACGGCGACGGCCCGCCACCTCGACCCCCCGAAACCGGCGTACGGCCGTACACCGGCCCCCAGGCTCACAGGGCGCGGCCCCGTCAGGCCGCCGTGCCGAAGCCGCCCGGGGGGAGGGTGCGGCGGATTTTGCGGAGGGCTCGGCGGAGGAAGGAGTTGGCGCTCGCCTCGCGGTACCCCTCGAAGGCGCGGGCCTCGCGGGCATCGGCGAGGTAGAGGCTGTCGGGAATGCCGGCCGCGCGGGAGCGGAAGTGCGGGTAGATGAGGTAGACACGGGTGCCCCGCCGCTCCAGCACGGCGGCGGCCTGCCGTTTCGCCCGGACGAACTCCACGATGTCCACGAGGAGGTCCGGGCGGCCGGTCGCCACCAGATGCAGCCGCAGGCGCTCGTGCACCTTGAGCCGCTGGGCGACCCCGGGCGTCCAGTGGGCGTCCATCAGCGGCTTGGCCAACGCGAACTTGTCCCGTCTGACCTCCTCGCTGTCCTTCAGGTATCTGGGCCCGAACTGCGGCAGGAGCGTCACCAGGAAGGGCCGGACCATCAGGGCATCGCGCCGGCCGCCGGCCGGGACCATCTCGGCGATCAGGTTCATCAGGGCGCGGGCGGAGTCGAAGCGGAGCGCGTAGCCGCCGGTCTTCGTGACGTGCTTGCCGTCCTCGCGGCCCACCAGGTAGTAGCAGGTGTAGTCGGCGAGCACGGAGACACCGTCGGCCCGAAGATACGCCTCCATGGTGAACAGCGCGTCCTCGCCGGTCCACAGGGACTCGTCGAAGCGCATCCCGTGCCGGTCCAGCAGCGCCCGGCGGAACAGCTTCTGCGCGCTCAGCGTGAACTTGATGTTGGAGGAGAAGACGTCGGTACGGCCGAGCGTCTTGCCCCACATCGACTTGGGCGGGGTGCGGTTGATGCCCTCGACCCGGCCGAGGACCACATCCGTGCCGTTCTCGTCGGCCATGGCGACCATGCGTTCCAGGGCCTCGGGCCCGAGCCGGTCGTCGGCGTCGAGGAAGAACACATAGCGTCCGCCCGCCTTGCCGAGGCCGACGTTGCGCGGGCCGCTGGGGCCGCCGGAGTTCTCCTGCCGGATCACGGTGACCGTCATGGGGGCGCGGGCCGCGAACTCCTCCAGGTACTCCCCCGTCCCGTCGGTGGAGCCGTCATCGACCGCGATGACCTCGATGCGCCCCGGGTCGATGGTCTGTGCCTCGACGGACTTCAGGCACTCGACCAGGTACGGCATCGCTTCGTACGCCCCGATGATCACGCTCACATCAGGCTGCGTCACGACGGTCACGTTTCCCCCTAGTCAATGGAACATTTCCCCCGTATCGCCTCAATCGCAACCTGTTAGACGGGAAGCGGGGCGTGCCGGTTGCCTCGCGCCACTCAAACAGTGATGCACGTCACACAACGAACGGACAGGCAGGGGGCGGTAATGGGTGACATCGGACAGTACGCACGGCCGGTAAGAATCACTCAGGAGCGACGAGAGCCGACGGTAAGAAGGCGCGGTGAGAAATCCGGAAGCGTTCCGATGAGGAATCCGAAGAGAAGGCTGAAGCGGAAGCTGAAGAGAGGGCTGAAGAGAAAAGGGCCCGGTCTTCCGGAGATCACTCTCCGGGAAGACCGGGCCTCGGCTTCGGCGGGGTGTCAGCCCGTCGTCACACCGTCCGTCTCACCCGCGGACGACAGCCGCTGCCCGGGCAGCAGTTCCGCCAGCGCGCCCGCCTCAGCGCCACCGGCCGCGGCCCGGTTCGCCTGGCCGAGATTGCGGGTCTCGGCCTTGCGGGCGAGGCCGGCCACCGCGGCGTTGAACTGGTCGATGGACGTCGGCTCGTCCGGGCCGAGCAGATACCGCTTCAGCTCCGCGCGGTCGTCGGCCAGCGGGTCGGCCGCCGGGTCGCGTACGGCGGCCAGCAGACCGCCCAGCTCCTGGGCGCCGTTGGACAGGATCACCGCGGCGCGCACGGCCGTGTTCTGCCGTTTGAACTCCTCCACACCCAGCTCGGCGGAGTCCGTGACCGCGTAGGGCTTGCCGCTCGCGATGAAGTCGGAGACCACGCTGGAGATGTCGGAGACCATCCCGTCGGAGACGTTGAAGCAGTCGTACAGGCGCGGCTCGGCGCCCGCGACGACCCGGTGCTCGTGCGCCGGGAAGGAGCGCCAGTAGGCGGCGTTCCACTCGGTGCGCAGCCGGGCGATCTCCTCGTGCCTGGTGACGTCGACGACGCCGTCCCGGGTCGCCTCGGCCTCGTCGCCCTTCTGGCCGCCGGCGCCTGACAGCTCGGCGAGCCGGGCCTCGATGCGGGCCAGCTCGGTCCTGGCCTGTGCCTGCGCGGCCGGTTCGGCGGGGAAGCGGGAGTCGGCGGCGCGCTCCGCGGCGGCCTTCTCGACCAGGGCGATGATCCGCTCGTGGGCGGCCTTGGCCCGGGCGCTGCGGGTGCCGGTGAAGGGGTGCGGCTTGTAGAGGACGCGGACGGGCGGGTCGGCCTGCACCAGCCGGCGCACGATATTCTCACCGGCGAGCAGGATCGAGGTGTTGCCCGGGTTGTCGTCCCAGCCCTCCCAGGTGGGCGCGTACAGCACGGTCGGCATCCGGTCCTCGGGCACGCCCTGCCAGGCCCGGATGGGCGCCAGCTGCGGGCGTCCGACCTCGACGATGTCCTCGTCGCGGACGCCCACGTCGGCGATGGCGTAGCGGTCGCGGCCCGCGCGGCCCGCGGTCCACACCTCGTCGTAGACCTTGCTGAACGGGTTGACGCTGGCGAGCTTGTCGCTGTCGCCGTGGCCGATGAAGACGTGCTTCATGGTCGGTACGCGCAGCAGGTGGATGTTCTTGCCGACGTTCGCCGCGTACAGCGCGACCCGCACCGTGGACAGGTTCATGTTCATCAGATGCACACCGCCGGGCACACAGACGACGGGGACCGTGGTCGGGGCGAGGTTCTGCAGGATGACCCGCTCGCGCAGGATGACCAGCGGCCGGGTGTCCAGCTGCTCCATGGTCTCCAGCCACATGTTGACCTGGTACGCGGAGTCCTTGGACCCGGAGAAGTAGAGCACCGTCTCCGGCTTGTAGGCGGTCAGCCAGCCGTCGACGGCCGCCAGCACCTGCTCGGCGTTCGGCGGTATCTTGCGGCCGCGTACGTAGGGCATGAGCGCGAGGACGTACAGCAGGGCGAGCAGCACCGTCAGACCGATGCCCGCGTAGCCGTACACGGGCCTGTCCAGCGCGTCGCCGACCAGGATGCCGACGACCGCGAACAGGTCGAGGTGGAGCATCTTCTCGGCGGAGCGGTGCAGCAGGCGCTGCGGCGGGGCGTCCGGTATGCGGATGCGGGACTTCAGGTCGATGTTGCGGGTGGCGACCGGCATGCGGCGGCGGTTGCGGATCAGGGTGACCAGCGCGCCGTGCGGGGCCTGGAGGGCGAAGAAGGCGATGAAGCAGGCGATCGCACCGTAGAAGATCAGGTTGTCCGCGAGGGACATCCGGGCCAGCAGCAGGACCAGGAGCAGCTGCCGGATCAGGAAGCGGATCGACAGCCCGGCGCGTACCTTGCCGAGGCGGTTGATCAGGTAGCTGCCCTTGTGGTGCAGGTAGTGGTCCGCGAGGTAGGTCACTGCGGCCGCGGCCGCGAAGGCGTACACACTCGGGACGAGCGCGGCCACCATGAGGCAGGGGAAGCCCAGCATCATGAGGGCCGCCGCGGCCAGCTCGGCCGCGCTTCCCACCCGGGCGACGCGAATGGCGGTGGATATCACGGAGAACCTTTTTGCTGACAGAACAGCCGGAATGAGACCTTACGGACGGTCTGGGAGTCCTAAGGATTCAGGCCCCTGTGAATGCTCCGCTAACGCGCAGCCACAGGGGCCTGAATGACAGATGCTTATTGGCTGCCGATTATGCCACGCCGTCCTGACGGTCAAGGACGCCCGCCAATGCCTGCTCGAAGCCGGACGCCCTGCTGGCACCGGCCGTCGGATCCTGCTGGCGGACATCGATGACATGCCCGGTCAGCTCGGACAGCAGCACATCGAGCGAAGTACGGGCCACGGCCTCGGAGGAGAGCAGGGTGCCCGCGGGCTCCTGACCGAAGGCCTTGGTGCGCATCGGGGTGGCGGTGCGCTCCGGGTTGACGCAGTTGACACGGATGCCGTCGCCGGCCCACTCGTCGGACAGCGCCTGGGTGAGGTTCACCATGGCGGCCTTGGTGGAGGAGTACAGGCTGTACTCGGCCCGGCCGCGGGTGTAGCTGCTGGAGGTGTACAGCAGCAACTGCCCCCTGGTCTCGGCCAGGTACTTGTACGCGGAGCGCGCGATCTGCACCGGCGCCAGGTAGTTGACCTTCAGCGCCTCCTCGATGGTGGCGTTGTCGGTCTCGGCGAGCTTGCCGATGCGCAGCACTCCCGCGGTGTTGACGACGTGGTCGATCCGGCCGGTCTCCGCGTACGCCCTGGACAGCGCGTCGTCGACCTCCTCGGGGTTCTCCACGTGGGTGCCGGTGGTGGAGCGGCCGAGGGCGTAGACCTGAGCGCCGTAGGCCCCGGCGAGTTCGGCGATATCCTTGCCGATGCCGTACGAGCCGCCGAAGATCACCACGGTCCGGCCGGCGAGCAGTTCCCGGTAGGCTTCCTCGCCCTTCTGCTCGGGCGCGGCGGTGGAGCCGAGCTGGAAGAGCTTGTCGGCGATGAACACGTCGACCGGCTGGGTCACCTTCATGTTGTACTCGTCACCCGCCACGACGTGGATCGGCACGTCGGGCAGGTACTTGAGCACGACCGAGCAGTCGTCGGTGGCCTGGAAGCTGGGGTCGCCGGCGGCGACCTCGTAGGCGCGGCGGATCGTGGACAGCTTGAAGGCCTGCGGGGTCTGGCCGCGGCGCAGCCGGGAGCGGTCCGGGATCTCGGTGATGAACTCGCCGTCCTCGCCGTGGGTGCGCGTGACGATGATGGTGTCCGCGGACGGGATGGCGACGTCGACGGCCTGGTAGCGCTCCAGGGCGGTGACGCAGTCGTCGATGACGCGCCGGGACAGCAGGGGGCGTACGGCGTCGTGGAAGAGGACGTTGAGGTCCTCGCCCGGGGCCAGGTCCGCGCCGAGGGCGGTGATGGCCCGCTCGGTGGTCTCGTTGCGGGTGGAGCCGCCCTCGATGATCTCCTTGACCTTGGTGAACCCAGCCCTGGCGACGATCTTTTCCACGTCCGGCACATAGCCCGGCGCCATCAGCACGATGACGTCGTCGATCGAGTCGGTGTTCTCGAAGGTGGTCAGGGTGTGCTCGATGACTGCCTTGCCGGCGATCTTCAGCAGCTGCTTGGGGATCGACAGACCCACCCGCTGGCCGGTGCCACCGGCCAGGATCACTGCGGTGGTACGGGGCTTGGCTATGTGCTGGGACACAGGTGACCTACCTTGGGGCGTCAGGGAACCCGGAAATGGTCCCACTTCGGGTAACCGCAGTGCAAGGTGAGCGCCCTTCGTTGCATATGTGCGCGCAACCTGTCATTCACCTTCCGGGCCTGGGGCAGGCGATGCCCTGCGGAAGAGGCCCGGTGAATTGCTGTGAGTAACTCCACAGGGCTTTGGCCTCGCAGAACGTGACGTGTCGTCGGCTCAGCGGTGCCGCAGCCGCTGGCGACAGCGGTGGCCGAGCACTCGCACCGGTTCCTTCGACGGCGTCTGGTGCACGGTGCGCGCCTCGGCCCGCGCGGTGTGCCGCACGGGCGCCGCGGCGGCCCCGGCCGGCGCCCCGTACAGCGCCCGAGCTGCGTTCTTAAGGGCGATCAGGGCACGCCCGAGGCGCCGATCCACTCCGCCGTCCCGACGGCGATCCCGGCGGCGATCCCGGCGGCGGCCTCGACCGCCCGTCGAAGCGTGAGGATCTTCACGTTCCGCGGCGCAGGACTGCACGTGTTCTTCATATGCATGACCGCACCGTTACCAGCCGGCCGTGAATACGGCTCATCCGGCAGATCATTGCCACGGAATTCCACATCAAGATTCCGCAGCATTTCGGTCTCGGCGCGGGCGGGTGAACGATTCGCGGCGCCCGGAACCGACCGCGGGAGATTTCCGGGCAGCCCGATCAGCCCCTCGAAGCGACGCATCATCCCGGGCGCGGCGGTGCGCCCGGCCCGTATGGAGGTCGTGTTCACCGGGATGTCGTCTCTCGTACAGTCCGTCTCCATGGTCAACGGAGGGTAGGAGACGTACCTGAGACTTGCCTGAGAACGCCCTGGGAGAGCGGTGAGTCAGTGATGGGTCCCGGGGCGCTCCCGTGAACGCGCCGTCACTTCAGGTGGACGCCCGGCATGTCCGCCTCCACTCGCAGCGCGGCCAGTGTGCTCGCGCTCGCCCGCGGCGCGACCACCGTGTTCACGGCCCGTACCCGCGCGTCGATACCGCCGCGGCCGATGTCGAAGAGGTGGTAGCCCCGGTGGGCGTCGATCACCTTCCAGTGCGGGTTGTCCGCCTTCAGCGGGTCCCACTGCGCGTGGAAGGCCGCCTGGTCCTGGTCGCCGTTGCTGGAGACGGAGGTGCCGACGAACTCGGCGCCGACGACGTCCGAGTCCGGATCGGCGAAGTCCGCCTTCAGATCGCTGATCATCGTCAGGTGCCGGTCGCCGCTGAGCACCACCGGATTGCGTACGGACCTGAACTCCTTGAGCAGGGCGTTGCGTTCGGCCTGGTAGCCGTCCCAGGCGTCGTAGTACCAGAGTTTGCCCTCGCCGGGGAGCAGATCGGTCTCGGCCATCATGATCTGCGAGGCGATCAGGTTCCAGCGGGCCGGGGAGCCGTGCAGTCCGTCGAGCAGCCACCGCTTCTGCCCGGCGCCGAGCATCGTCAGCGACGGGTCCTGCGCGCCGGCCTGGGTGGTGGCCTGGTCGCTGCGGAACTGCCGGGTGTCCAGGACGTTGAGCCGGACCAGCCGGCCGAAGTCCAGCCGGCGGTGCATCCGGATGTGCGGGCCGTTCGGGATCGCGCTCGCGCGCACCGGCATGTGCTCGTAGTACGCCTGGTACGCCGCGGTCAGCCGGGCCACGAACGCGTCGTGCGACTGCTTGTCGGGATCCTGCGGGACCTGCCCTGCGAAGTCGTTGTCGACCTCGTGGTCGTCGAAGGTGACCACCCAGGGCGCGTGCGCGTGCATCGCGGCCAGGTCCGGGTCGGTGCGGTACTGGGCGTAGCGGTTGCGGTACTCGGCCAGTGTGTACGGCTCCCCCGTGCCCTCGTGACGGCGCACCGCCGTCGCCGACGGCGCCGACTCGTAGATGTAGTCGCCGACGAAGAGCACGACGTCGGGGTCCTGGGCGAGCATGTCGGCGTACGGGGTGAAGTAGCCGTGCTGCCAGTTCTGGCAGGAGGCGAGCGCCAGGCGCAGCGAGCCGCCCGCACGGTGCGGGGCGGGCGCGGTGCGGGTGCGGCCGGTGGGCGAGAGCCGGCCGCCGGCCCGGAAGCGGTACCAGTAGGCGCGCTCGGGGCGCAGCCCCCGTACATCCACGTGGACGCTGTGGCCGTACTCGGGCCGGGCCCGGGCCACGCCCCGGCGCACGGTCCGCCGGAACCGCTCGTCCTCGGCGATCTCCCACTGCACCGGGACGACGGCGTCGGGCATCCCGCCGCCGTTCAGCGGGTCGGGGGCGAGCCGGGTCCACAGCACGATGCCGTCGGGCAGGGGGTCGCCGGAGGCCACGCCGACGCCGAACACCCCGTCGGGCAGCGCTGTTTCGGCCGCCCGGGCCGTGGTGGGCAGCCACAGCGGGGCGGAGGCGGCGGCGCCGAGCACGGCGGCACCGGCGGTCAGCAGACGACGACGGTCGGGCGATACTGCTCCGGTCATGCGCGGACTCCCTTGCCACAGTGACCTCTTGGGCATGGACATACGGAAGCTGCCACGGCCGACGACCCGCCCCCTGAACACAGGCATGCGCGTGCATGACAAATAGACGGACAGCAAAAGACCCGTCGCGGCCCCCGGCCACGCGAACGTGGCCGGGGCGCAACGGGTCTGACGTCAGATCAGCAGGTCAACTCGGCTGCCGTGCCGGCCGGCCCGGGAACCGCGTGGCTCACTCGAAGGGGTCGAAGGTGTCGAACTCGCGGGTGGCCTCGTCGCGTTCGGCCTGCCGCTCGCGCCGCCGCTGGACGGCGGGCCGCTGCTCCTCGAGCCGGTGGTCCTCGCCGCGCCGGCCGAGCATCTCCGCGCCCGCCATCACCGACGGCTCCCAGTCGAAGACGACCGCGTTCTCCTCGGGGCCGATCGCGACACCGTCCCCGGCGCGGGCGCCCGCCTTCAGCAACTCCTCCTCCACACCGAGGCGGTTGAGCCGGTCGGCGAGGTAGCCGACGGCCTCGTCGTTGCTGAAGTCGGTCTGCCGCACCCAGCGTTCCGGCTTCTCGCCGCGCACCCGGAACAGACCGTCGTCCTCGGGCGTCACCGTGAAGCCCGCGTCGTCGACCGCCTTCGGCCGGATGACGATCCGCGTCGCCTCCTCCTTCGGCCTCGCGGCCCGTGCCGCGGCCACCAGCTCACCGAGCCCGTACGACATTTCCTTCAGGCCGATGTGCGCCACCGCGGACACCTCGAAGACGCGGTAGCCGCGCGCCTCCAGGTCAGGTCGCACCATCTCGGCCAGGTCCTTGCCGTCCGGCACGTCGACCTTGTTGAGGACGACGATCCGGGGACGGTCGCCGAGCCCGCCGTACTGCTTCAGCTCCTCCTCGATGACGTCGAGGTCGGAGAGGGGGTCGCGGTCGGACTCCAGGGTCGCCGTGTCCAGCACATGCACCAGCACGCTGCACCGCTCCACATGCCGCAGGAACTCCAGGCCGAGCCCCTTGCCCTGGCTGGCGCCGGGGATCAGCCCCGGCACATCGGCGACGGTGTACACGGTCGCGCCCGCGGTCACCACGCCCAGGTTCGGCACAAGGGTGGTGAAGGGGTAGTCCGCGATCTTCGGCTTGGCCGCGCTCAGCACCGAGATCAGCGAGGACTTGCCCGCGCTCGGATAGCCGACGAGGGCCACATCGGCGACCGTCTTCAACTCCAGCACGATGTCCTGGAGGTCACCCGGCTCGCCGAGCAGCGCGAACCCGGGCGCCTTGCGCCGGGCCGAGGCCAGCGCCGCGTTGCCGAGCCCGCCCCGGCCGCCCTGCGCGGCGACGTACGACGTGCCGTGCCCGACCAGGTCGGCGAGCACCCGGCCCGCCTTGTCCAGTACGACGGTGCCGTCCGGTACCGGCAGAATCAGGTCCTGGCCGTCCTTGCCGGAGCGGTTGCCGCCCTCGCCCGGCTTGCCGTTGGTGGCCTTGCGGTGCGGGGAGTGGTGGTAGTCGAGCAGCGTGGTGACCGACTGGTCGACGGTCAGGATCACATCGCCGCCGCGCCCGCCGTTGCCGCCGTCCGGGCCGCCCAGCGGCTTGAACTTCTCACGGTGTACGGAGGCACAGCCGTGACCTCCGCTACCCGCGGCGACATGCAGTTCGACGCGGTCCACGAAGGTGGTCATGGTGGGTGCCTCCTGGGGATGCCCCGGCCGACGGCCGGGGATACGAATGACGTGCTGGGTAAACACGCGAAAGGCGGACCCGCCTTCCCACCCGGGAAGTGAGGTCCGCCTCGCGAAACGTACGGTCGGGAGCCTGGGTCAGGCGACCGGGACGATGTTCACGACCTTGCGGCCACGGAGCGTACCGAACTCCACCGCACCGGCCTGCAGCGCGAACAGCGTGTCGTCGCCGCCACGGCCGACGCCCGCGCCCGGGTGGAAGTGGGTGCCGCGCTGGCGGACGAGGATCTCACCCGCGTTCACGACCTGACCGCCGAAGCGCTTCACGCCGAGCCGCTGGGCGTTGGAGTCGCGACCGTTCCGGGTGGACGATGCGCCCTTCTTGTGTGCCATGTCTCCTCAGTCCTTACTTCGCAGCCGCGGGGATCGCGGTGACCTTGATCGCCGTGTACTGCTGGCGGTGGCCCTGGCGACGACGGTAGCCGGTCTTGTTCTTGTAGCGCAGAATGTCGATCTTCTGGCCCTTGTGGTGGTCCACGACCTCGGCCTGGACCTTGATGCCGGCCAGCACCCACGGGTCGCTGGTCACAGCGTCGCCGTCGACAACGAGCAGGGTCGAGAGCTCGACCGTGTCGCCAACCTTGGCGGTGGAAATCTTGTCAACCTCGACGATGTCGCCGACAGCAACCTTGTGCTGGCGGCCGCCGCTGCGCACGATGGCGTACACGCAGATCTCTCTTTCGCTCGGAAACGGCACCCCGCAGGCCAGCCGACCGGAACAGCACGGACGACCTCTCCCGGCCAACCCTGTGCCCGGGAGGAAGAGGTTTACGGGGATGTGGCGTGCCTCTGTGGACGGACACGCCGACGGTCAAGGTTACGGGGAGCTGACCGGGAGGGTCAAACCGGGCCCCGTCCCACCGGGGTGCGGCCGGTCACAGGGACCGGCCGCACCCGCGTCGGCGGCACTCCGCGTCGTGCGCGGTCAGCTCTCGTCGGCGGCGGCCGAGACCGCGGTCTTCTTCGCCGTCGACTTGGCGGCGGCCGTCTTGGCGGTCTTCGCCGCCTTCTTGGCCGTCGTCTTCTTCGCGGCCGTCTTCTTGGCCGCGGTCTTCTTGGTGGCGGCCTTCTTCGCCGTGGCCTTCTTGGCGGTCTTGCGGGCCGCCTTCTTGGCCGGAGCCGCTTCTGCCTCGGCCTCCTCGGCCGACTCAGCCGACTCACCGGTGGCCGGGGCGTCCGTCTGCGGCTCGCTCTCGGCCGTCTCCTCCGCCGCGGTCGACGGGACGACCATCACGGCGGCCTCCTCGGTGGCGGTCGGCGCGGTGGCCTTGCGCACGGCGCGGCGCCGCGGACGGACCGGGGCGGCCGCCTCCGCGGACTCCTCCGCGGCCGGTGCCGCGGGCTCGGGCGCCGGTTCGGCCGCCGGCTCCTCGGCCGCGGGCGCTGCCTCGGTGACCGTCACCACGGCCGCCTCGGCACCCGCGGGGGAACCGGCCGGTGCCGACACCTTCCGGGTCGCGCGACGACGCGTACGACCGGTCGGCGCGGCCTCCTCGGCGGCGGGGGGCGCGGCGACGGCCGGGTCCTCCACCGCCACCGGCTCGGCCTGCGCCTCGGCGGCGGGCACCGGCCGCACCGGCCGCTCGGCCTCCGCCTCGGCCGTGGCCTTGGCCGCGACCGGCGCGGCAGCCTCGGGGGCCGTCGCCTCCGGCCGTACCGACTCGCCCCTGGGCGCGCCCGCCGGAGCCGAGGCCCTGCGGCTCGCCCGGCGCCGGGTGCGCCCGCGGCCGGACGCCGCGGCCTCCGCCTCGGCGACGCTGCTGTACAGCTCCTCGTCGGGCGCGAAGTCGGGCGCGGGGAGCGCGACCGGCACGGCGGCCTCCGCCGCGACCTCGGCCTCGCTCTCCGCCTCCTGTTCGGCGGTCACGGTCACCTCGGCGACCGCGGCCTCGGCCTCATGCACCTGACCGTCGCCGCCGCGCCCGCGCTTCTTGCGCTTGCCGCCGCCGCCCACGGACGTCGGCTGCTCCATGTGCACGATGACGCCGCGGCCGTTGCAGTGGACGCAGGTCTCCGAGAAGGACTCCAGCAGGCCCTGGCCGACCCGCTTGCGGGTCATCTGCACCAGGCCCAGCGAGGTCACCTCCGCGACCTGGTGCTTCGTGCGGTCCCGGCCCAGGCACTCCAGCAGGCGCCGCAGCACCAGGTCCCGGTTGGACTCCAGCACCATGTCGATGAAGTCGATGACGATGATGCCCCCGAGGTCGCGCAGCCGCAGCTGGCGCACGATCTCCTCCGCCGCCTCCAGGTTGTTCCTGGTGACGGTCTCCTCCAGGTTGCCGCCCTGACCGGTGAACTTGCCGGTGTTGACGTCGATGACGACCATCGCCTCGGTCCGGTCGATGACCAGCGAACCGCCGCTGGGCAGCCAGACCTTGCGGTCAAGCGCCTTGGCCAGCTGCTCGTCGATCCGGTACGTGGCGAAGACGTCGACCTCGCTGGTCCACTTCTGCAGCCGGTCGGCGAGGTCCGGCGCGACGTGCGCGACGTACCCGTGGACGGTCTCCCAGGCGTCGTCACCGCTGACGATGACCTTGGAGAAGTCCTCGTTGAAGATGTCGCGCACGACCCGGACGGTCATGTCCGGCTCGCCGTACAGCAGCGAAGGCGCACTGGAGCCGCCGCTCTTCGCCTTCTTCCGGATGTCCTCCCACTGCGCCTGGAGCCGCTCGACGTCCCGGCGCAGCTCCTCCTCGCTCGCGCCCTCGGCGGCGGTGCGCACGATGACGCCCGCGTTCTCGGGGACGATCTTCTTGAGGATGGTCTTCAGCCGCGCCCGCTCGGTGTCGGGCAGCTTGCGGCTGATGCCGGTCATGGAGCCCTCGGGCACATACACGAGGTAGCGGCCTGGCAGCGAGACCTGGCTGGTCAGACGCGCGCCCTTGTGCCCGATGGGGTCCTTCGTGACCTGGACGAGCACGGACTGGCCGGACTTCAGCGCGGACTCGATGCGGCGCGGGCCGTTCGCGAGCCCGAGCGCCTCGAAGTTGACCTCGCCGGCGTAGAGCACGGCGTTGCGGCCCTTGCCGATGTCGATGAAGGCGGCCTCCATCGACGGCAGCACGTTCTGCACCTTGCCGAGGTAGACGTTGCCGACGTACGAGGTCGACTGCTCCTTGTTGACGTAGTGCTCGACGAGCACGCCGTCCTCCAGGACGCCGATCTGCGTGCGGTCGCCGTTCTGCCGGACGACCATCACGCGCTCGACGGCCTCACGGCGGGCCAGGAACTCTGCCTCGGTGATGATCGGGACACGGCGACGGCCCTGCTCGCGGCCCTCGCGGCGGCGCTGCTTCTTGGCTTCGAGCCGCGTGGAGCCCTTGATGGACTGCACCTCGTCGGACGGCTCGGAGGGCTTGCGGGGCTCACGGACCTTGACGACCGTGCGCTCCGGGTCGCCCTCGCCGGGCTCCGTGTCGACGGAGGTGTCACCGGCGCGGCGGCGCCGCCGACGACGGCGCCGGCTGCTGGAGCTGGAGCCGCCGCTCTCCTCGGCGTGCACGTCCTCGGCGTCCTCTTCCTCCTGCTCGGCCGTGTCCTCGGCGTCCTGCGCCGCCTGGTCGGCGGCGAGTTCGTCGGACTCGGCGTCCACACCCTCGCCGGCCTCACCGTCACCGGAGTCACCGCGACGGCGGCGCCGGCCGCCACGACGGCGACGACGACGCGAACCGGTCTCCTCCGCCTCGTCGCCGTCGGCGTCGGCGTCCTCGGCCGACTCCTCCGGCTCCTGCGGTTCTTCGGCGCTGTCCTCGGCGTGGGTGCCGACGGCCGGGGCCTCGTCGCCGTAGCCGGTGCCCCGGCGGCGACGGCGGCGCCGCGTACCGGTCTCGGCCTGCTCCTCGACGGTTTCCTCGGTTTCCTCGGTCTCCTCCGTCTGGGCGGCCTCCGCGGCGGCTTCGGCGGCGGCCCGCTGCGGGGTCTGGAACTTCGGCTCGGTGAACACGGGCGCCTGGAACACGGCGACGGCGGGCCGCGCGCGCTTGCGCGGCGCCTCGGCCCCGGCGTCCGCGGCGGGCTCCTGGTCGTGTTCCTCGGCGGACTGCTGTGCGGGCTGCCGCGCGGGCTCGGAGAACCCGGAGGCGGCCTGCCGCACCACCCGACGACGGGTACGACGCGGAGCGTGCTCCTCGGCGGACTCGGTGGCCTTGGTCTCCACCGCGACGGACCGCGCGGCCTCGGCGCCACTGCCGGCGACACGGGTCTCCGCGACGGCACCGGCCGCGACGGCGGGACCGCCCTCGGCGGTCGGTCCGCCCTCGGCGGCGGGTCCTGTCTCGGCGGCGGGCGCGCCGGCGGGCGCGGACACCCGGCGTGCGGCCCGACGACGGACGCGCCGCGCCCCGGTCTCCTCGGCCCCGGCAGGCACCTCGACGGCGACGGGGGTCTCGGCGGTGACCGGGACCTCTACTGGTTCCACGACGGGCGCGGCGGCCTCGGCACTCTCCACGACCTCGGCCGCCTCGGCAGCCGGGGCACCGGAGGGCGCGGACACACGGCGCGTGGCCCGACGACGCGGACGAGCGACGGGCGCGGCCTCAGCACTCTCGACACCGGTTTCGACGCTCTCGACACCGGTCTCGCCGCTCCCGGCACCGGTTTCAGGCGCGGGCGCCCCGGTGGCCTCGGCGGTCACCGGCACAACGGTCTCAACGACGACGTCCTGCGCGGCAACCGGAGCACCGGCCGGCGCGGACGCGCGCCGCGCGACCCGACGACGCGGGCGAGCAGCGGGCGCGGACTCCTCAACCGAGGCCGACACCTCGACGGCGCGCACCTCAGCGGGCGCACCGGACTCGGCGGACGCGGTCTCGGCCTGCTCCTCGGCCACCGGCCCCGCGGCCGGTACGACGGTCTCCGCGCCGGTGGGTGACCCGGCGGGCGCGGAGGCCCGGCGGGTCGCACGACGACGCGTACGAACGGGGGGCGCAGGCTCCTCGACGACGGGTACTTCGGCGACCGCGGACTCACTCGCCGCCGCCTCTTCAGCCCCTTGGATCTCTTCGGTCCTTTGGATCTCTTCGGCCTCTGCGATCTCTTCAGTCTCTACTGCTTCTTGAGCCTCTACTGACTCGCCGGTCACGACGGTCACAGGCGCCTCGGCACCCGCGGTGGTCTCGGCGGTCACCTCGGCGTTGGCCTCGGCCTCGGTGGGCGGACCCGCCGGGCGTGAGGCGGCACGGCGACGCCTGCGCGGCGGCAGGGTGTCGCTCGGGGTATTGGGTTCGGAACCCTCGGCGGGTTCGATCGGTTCGAGCATGCGGGCGTTTCTCCCGTCAGGCTCCCGGGCGCCGCGCCTGGTCCGGCGTCGATCCGCTCGATCGACCGCCGCTGACGTCCGCGGCCCGCTCGATGCGCGATGACCGCCGTCCGGGGCGCGGGCGCCGCACGGGAGCTCTCTGTGTCCTGTCTCGCCGGTTCCGTACGCCGTGTTGCCTACGGCCTGGCGAAAGTCTTCTGGTCGGTGCGCTGCCCGACCCAGGTGGCTCCCGAGTCCGAGGGCGGCGCTACGACGCCCGTCCCTACGCGGGACCTTCCGGCACCGGCGCCGTCGCGGCGGCAGTGGCGGCGGCCGGTTGCGGCGCGGTCGCTGCTGCCTCGCGGTCGGGCGCGAGCGGGTCGGTCACCGTGCCGGTCTCTTCATCGAACAGCCCCTGCGCCAGCCTGGTCACCGCTGCGGGGACCGGCGGCGCCAGGTCGGCCACGGCGCGGAGACCGGACAGGACGTCGTCGGGTCGTACGGCAGGCGTCACGTGCCGAACAACCAGCCGCAGTATCGCACAGGGCTGGCCGGTCGGCCTATCAGGCTGCGAACTGTACGTTTCCGCACTCGCCAGGCACTCAAGAGCGACGACGGCGGCGCGGGCGTCGAACGTGCGCACGCCGTTCTTGGTCCTGCGCTGCACCTCGACGGTGCCGGCCTCGGTGAAGGCCTTCACCGCGCGTGCCGCGTCGGCCGGGTCGACGCCGTCCAGCCGCAGCTCCCACACGGAGGCGGTCAGCCGGTCGGCGAGCCCCGCCGTGCGGGCCTCGACCGCGTCGACCACGTCGAGCCCGGCGGGCAGCGACTCGTCGAGCAGAACACGCAGCATGTCCGGGTCTCGGACATCGGCGAGCGCGATCTCCAGGTACTCCGCCTCACTGCCCGTGCCGGTGGGTGCGGCATTGGCGTACGACACCTTCGGGTGCGGCGTGAACCCCGCCGAGTACGCCATCGGCACCTCGGCACGGCGCAGCGCACGCTCGAAGGCGCGCTGGAAGTCACGGTGGCTGGTGAACCGGAGGCGGCCGCGCTTGGTGTAGCGCAGTCGGATGCGCTGCACCGCCGGTGCGGGCGGCGGGCCTTCGGGCTGTCGCTTGCCCAGTGTCGTTCAGTCCTTAGTGAGTGCGGTCGTACTGCTACCAAGAGTACGTGTCTCACGGCCGTCGAGTTCCCGGCGCTCGACCGGCTCGGGCCGCCGCGGCTCGCCGAACAGGGCCCTGCGGACATCGGCGCGCACCTGGCGTACCGTCTCGCGCGCGCCGGCCAGCGCCTGCCGGGTGCCCCGGCCCACGGCCCGCGCGATCTCGGCGGCGGGTCGCAGGACCGCGTCCCTGAGGACATGCCCGACGGGAGTGAGAACCGTCCGGTACGCCCAGCGCACCGGCTCCACCAGGAGCCATCGGAAGAGGGTCGCGAGGAGGCGTCCGACGGCGCGCGAGACGTACCCGGCGACCCGCCAGGCGTGGCCGAGCGCCGTCCCGATCTCCCGGGCGACGACGGCGAGGACCCGGCCGACGGGCACAAGCACCCAGCGCCACAGCGCGAGGGCGGGCAGCACCACCAGGATGCGGGCCGTCCAGTACAGGACGGCTCCGATCCCGGTGACGAGCGCGCCGACCAACCAGGCCAGGGCCCGTCCGACGGGCGCGAGGAGATGGACGTACAGCCATTGCGCGGGGACCACGAGCACATGGCGCAGCAGCCAGGCGACGACGGCGAACACCCCGGTGCCCAGGGCGGCGAGCAGCGTCCCGGCGCCCTTCAGGAACCGGCCGATGCCGCGGCCGGCCGGGGCGAGCACGCGCGCGTACAGCCACGCCAGCCCGGTACCGGCCGCCCGCGCGAGCCAGGCGAGTGCGTGTCCGACGGGCGTCAGCACATACCGGTACAGCCACTCCAGCGGTACCACGACGAGGAGGTGTCCGAGCAGGCCGAGCGCCTTGCCCGCGGGCACGACGACGTGCCGCCACAGCGCGACCAGGGGCCGGACGAGAACGGTACGGCCGAGCCACAGCAGGGCCCGCCCGAGCGGCCGCAGCACGGAGTCGGTGAGCAGCCGCCCGGCCGCGACCAGGGCGTCCCATGCGATCCGTACCGGCACCACCAGCACGAGCACGACGATCCGCACGGGCATCCGGATCGCGACGACGAGACACCCCTCCGGGGTCCGCGGCTCGGACGGCGGTGGTGGCGGCGGCTTTTCGAGATCCATACCGGCATAGACGCGCCGAACGCCCGTACGGATGCGGCGGGCCCGGGGGGCGTGACGCGTCTGGCGCCGATCAGGGCTTCACGTCAAGGGGCGCGCCGTCAGGTCTTGGAGTTGCGCTGCGCGTGCGCGCCGTGCCGGGGACGGAACCGGGGGGAGACCTGGCCGACCAGCTCCCAGAAGCACACCAGGGCGGTGATCGGCGGGATTCCGAGCATCACGTACGACAGCAGCGAGCGCGAGGAGTGGCTGACGCACAGCGCCACCGCCATGGCCGAGGCCGCCAGGATGACCCCCCAGGACCGCCGTGCGCTGCGGCGCTGCACCGTCGCCCGCAGGATGGACAGGGCCGCCACGAACCAGGGCCCGTACACCGTGAGCGGCCACCACTGCGCGAGGTTCGAGGGCAGCACGGAGAAGGCGATGGTGCGCAGTTGCCCGTACGAGTAGGAGACGGACCAGCCCAGCATGGACGCGGCGCACAGTGTGATCGCCACGATCAGGACCGTCACATGGGTGACCCGGTGGCCGCCGTCCAGGAAGTGGGACTCCGTGCGCAGTCGCCGTCGGCCGCTTCTGCGCTGCGGGCGCCGGGTCACGCGGGGCACGGGGCCCGTGGCGGCCGCGGTGGACAGCATCCGGGCCAGTTCGTCGTCCAGGTCCCAGGCGTGGGTGGCCTCCGGCGCCGGGGGGTGCCAGCTCTGCTGCGCCGACAGGGACACCGTGTCGTACGCGGGCTGGGTGAGCGTGTCCGGGTCGGTTCTCAGGGCGTAGTGACGGTTGTAGAGACCGGCCTCGTCGTAATTCCCGTCCATCCGATAATTCCTCCGCGCTCCCGCTCAGCACGTTCCGTCGAGAGCGCGCAGATATTCGCTCTCCATTTTTCTGATCTTGTCCAGGAAATCATCGAGCAGGTCCGAGCAGTGGCTGGGTCCAGACCCCCCGCCGACCGACCCGCATTCGTCAACGACCGACGGGTGGTTCATGGCTCCGCATCCCTCTTTCCAGATCACGGTCACTTAACGAGCACCACCGTGGGCCAGGTGTCGGACATTCGGGGGATTGAATCGCCCTCAAGGGGTATCCGGGCGCCTGATGACAACATTTAATGCGCGAAAGTACGATCGCGCGGCCGGGCGTCCGGCCGCGCGTGTCGGCTTGCGCCGGCGCCTGTCCGCCGGTCAGAAGGACCGGTGGCGACGCGGGGTCATCGGGGGCATCTCCGTCAGCGGGCGGGCTGGGCCCTGCCGCCTTCGGAGAGCAACTCGTCGAAGAGCGCCCGGTAATGGACCATGGCGCCGCGCAGTTGCTCGGTGGTGGCCTGCTGACGGGTGCTGAGCGCCTCGATCTCGTGGGCGGACCGGTAGTGTTCGAGGGTGCTGCCGTGTTCCACCGAGAGGTCCTTCATCTGCTGTTCGTACCCCTCGGTCGGGTAGCCGCGTTCGTGCATGAGGGAGGTCACCAGCCGGTCAGCGTCGTGCACCGCGTCCCGCGGCCGGTCCACGAACTCCTCCTGGACGCCGCGCCATTCACCCACGTACCGCTCGCGTGCGGCGGCGGGCAGCGGCTTGATCTCCAGGGTGTCGTGCCGCCGTTCCCGCTCCCTGAGTTCACGCTCGCCGGCCAGCCGGCCCCCCGACCCCTCGACCGTCCGCTCGTACTCGGGGCCGAAACGCTCACGGAGCCGACGTCGCCTCATCAAGAGCGAGGCCGTCACAGCGGCCAGTACGACGACCACGACCGCCAGGACGACGATCGCCGCAAGCGCGCCTGTTGACATCGGACGCACCTCCTTCGGGGCGTCTCCGTGGAATCGGACAACTCCCGGTTCCCCCGTTTCGTCCGATTCAACCGTCCCGTCGGGGCGCCCGGGACCCGCGCGCCGGGCAGCTCGCCCCGGTGATCAGTCCCGCGGAGGCCGTCCGCCGTTCGCCGGATCCGGCCGCCTGGGCAGACCCTGTCGCCGATGCGGGCCTTGCCGCCGGCTCAGAGCTTGCCGCCGATTTCGCAGGCGCGGCACGGCGGGCGACCGCAGATGCACTGTGTGAGGGCTTCGATGACCCCGCGGTCGTGGTAAAGGCACTCGTCCTGGCAGGTGTGACGTGGGATGAACCCCGCCTCGATCTCGCCGGGCCACGGCTCATGGCCGTCCCGGCAGCGCGCGAACCGCTCCGGGTCGGTGGAGTGCAGGTCGTGCATGCCGGACCGCGCCTCGTCCTCCAGCCGGCGCACCCGCTCCACCAGGGCCTTCAGTTCGGCGGCGAGGCTGGAGTAGTGGTCGGCGCCGGTCCGCACATGGGCCGCCCGCAGCGCCATCGCCGCGTTGCCCAGGAATCGTCCGGCGTCTTGAAGGTCGGTCACGTGATGCATCTGAATGCCGTTCACGCCTCGTACCCATACGGCGTCCATGCTGCTCACTGATCCACCTTCCCGATGTGCACTCCGTTCAGCGCGAGTCACTGGTGCGCAGTGCAGACTGCTCCGCACAGAGAAAAACGAACTTATTTAAAGAAGCTAAAGGCCCGGGCCTCGCACGTCCAGTAAATTCCTGGTGAATCGGCTCACAGCGGGCACAGGGCATACCGCTGCCCGGATTTCTGGATCTTCCCGGCCAGGTATTTGATCTTCCGGCTAGCGGAATACGGCCTCGGCGACGGCCAGACCGAGGTAGACCGACCCCAGTCCCGCGAGGACCGAGACGATCACATTGGCCGCCGCGAAAAACCGCGAGCCGGCCTCGGCCAGGCGCAGCGTCTCGTACGAGAACGTGGAGTACGTGGTCAGGGCGCCGCACAGGCCGGTACCGAGGAGCAGCCGCACCTCCTGCGGGACTGCGGTGGCCAGGGCCGCCCCGGTCAGCGCGCCCAGGATCGCCGACCCGGCCGCGTTGGCGGCGAAGGTGCCCCACGGGAAGGCGGTGTCGTGACGGGCCTCGACAGCCCGGTCGATCAGGTACCTCAAGGGGGCGCCGACGGCGCCGCCGAGCGCGACGAGCAGAAACCTCATCGACGCGGTCGCCTCCTCGCCAGGGTGAACCGGCGGGCGGTGACCGCGCCGATCCGCACGGCCACCAGCGCCAGCACGACGGTCGCCACCAGGTATCCCAGCGCGAGGCCGACCCGGTCCTCGCGCACCAGGCGCTCGATGTCGGCGCAGTACGTGGAGAAGGTCGTGAAGCCGCCGAGGACCCCGGTGCCGAAGAACGGGCGCAGCAACGGGTGCGCGGACCAGCCCTCGGTGATCGCCACCAGGAAGACACCGATGACGAGACATCCGACGGCGTTCACGCCCAGCGTCGTCCAGGGGAAACCGGCCGCGCCGGTCGGCCACAGCAGCGCCGCCGCATAGCGGGCGCAGGCGCCGATCGCCCCGCCCACGGCGATCACGGTCAGCACCTGAGCGTGTCCGTGGGGTGCGTTACGGCGCTGACGAGCCTCTGCCACTGCGGACCCTTCCGGCGGCCGATCGGGCACGGCGCGCACGTTCTGGCCTCCTGCCACTCCGCCCGTGAATCGTACGGCACCGGCCGGCGGGAGCCGCGGCTCGCGGCCGATGGAAGCCATGGCTCGCGTGCCGATGGAAGTCGTGGCTCGGGGCCGACGTAAGCCGCCGCTCGCGGATTTGACACACGGAATTGCCGGACGTCTCCTGGAAGAGGGACAACTGCTCCCGGAGGCTGCTGATGGCAACCTACGAGTATGTGTGCAGCCGGTGCGGCCCATTCGATGTGAAGCTGGCCATCGGAACGGCGCCCAAAGCCCATGGATGCCCTGAATGCGCGGGCGAAGCGAGACGTGTGTTCTCCTCCCCCGGCCTTTCGGGGACCTCGCATGCGGCCGCTGCCCTGCGGGCCAGGGAGGAACAGTCCCGTGAGGCCCCGGCGGTGGTCTCCGAACTCCCGCCGGGCACGGGGGTGCGCCATCGTACGCACCCCGCGCTGCCGCGGTTGCCGCGCCCCTGAGGGCGTGCATCCGCTGCCCAGGCGGGCTCTAGGAGGTGCCTCCCCGTGGCGAACGTGGGACTGCTCTTCGTCGGTGCGGTGCTCTACATCAACGGACTGCTCCTGCTGGGAAAGGTCGAAGCCCGCTCGGCGGCGGTGTTCAACCTGTTCGTGGGCGCGCTCCAGGTCCTGACGCCGACCTACCTCATCTTCGTGGCCGACAACGACCCCAAGAAGATACTCGCGGCGTCCGGGCTCTATCTGTTCGGCTTCACCTACCTCTATGTGGGCATCGGCCTCCTGATCGTCCTCGACACCACCGGTGTCGGCTATTACTCGCTCTTCGTGGCCATCGCGGCCCTGGGCTATTCATTCGTCAATTTCCGGCTCGTGAAGGACAACCCGTTCGGGGTCATCTGGCTCTACTGGTCTTTCCTGTGGCTCCTGTTCTTCTTGCTGCTCGGTCTCAAGAAGGAAGCGCTCACCGCCTATACGGGCTGGGTCACGGCGATCGAGGGCTGGGTGACGGGCGTGATCCCCGCCGCTCTGCTGCTCTCCGGCTACTGGAAGCACCCCGACGAGACAGCCATCGCCCTCGGGGCCTTCGCGGTCGTGGTGTTCGGGGCGCTGTGGCCACTCACCCGGAACACCCGGAACCGTCCGGCCTCCGCCGCTTCGACGACCGAGTCGAGCACACCCACGTGACCGGACCAGAAGCAATGAGGAAGTTGCCATGCCTGAAGTTCTCTTCACCGTCGACCAGAGCAAATCCATGCGCGAGCAGGACGTACCGGGGCACAACAGGTGGCACCCCGACGTCCCCAACGTGACCATGGTCAAGCCAGGAGCCGAGTTCCGCGTCGAGTGCCGTGACTGGACCGACTGCCAGATAGGTGACAACGACTCCGCCAACGACGTACGCGACATCGACCTGACCACCCCCCACATGCTCAGCGGGCCGATCGGCGTGGAGGGTGCCGAACCCGGCGACCTGCTCGTCGTCGACATCCTCGACCTCGGTCCCGTACCGCAGCAGCGCGGGGACGCGGCCGGCCAGGGCTGGGGCTACACCGGCATCTTCGCCAAGGCCAACGGCGGAGGGTTCCTGACCGACTACTTCCCGGACTCCTACAAGGCCATCTGGAACTTCCACGGCCAACAGGCGGTCTCCCGCCACCTGCCCGGCATCCGCTACACCGGGATCACCCACCCCGGGCTGTTCGGAACGGCGCCGTCGGCCGAAATGCTCGACCGCTGGAACGCTCGCGAGAAGGCGCTGATCGACACCGACCCGAACCGGGTCCCGCCCCTCGCCCTGGTTCCGGAAGCCAACAACGCGCTCGCCGGAACGGCCACCGGGGACCTGGCCACCCGCATCGCCGAGCAAGGCGCACGCACGGTGCCGGCCCGCGAGAACGGCGGCAACCAGGACATCAAGAACATGACCCGCGGCTCACGGGCCTTCTTCCCCGTGTACGTCCAGGACGCCAAACTCTCCGCGGGCGACCTGCACTTCAGCCAGGGCGACGGAGAGATCACCTTCTGCGGCGCTGTCGAGATGGGCGGCTACATCGACTTCCATGTCGACCTGATCAAGGGCGGCATGGAATCGTACGGCATCACCACCAACCCGGTGTTCATGCCCGGCAACGTCGAGCCGCGCTACACGGAGTTCATGAGTTTCATCGGTGTCTCCGTCGACCACGACACGGACACCAACTTCTACATGGACGCCACGCTGGCCTACCGGCGGGCCTGCCTCAACGCCGTCGAGTACTTCAAGAGGTTCGGCTACAGCGGCGAACAGGCCTACCTGCTGCTCGGCTCCGCGCCCGTCGAGGGACGCATCAGCGGCATCGTCGACATCCCCAACGCATGCTGCTCGCTGTACGTGCCCACCGCCATGTTCGACTTCGACGTGCGCCCCACCGCCGCGGGCCCGACGAAGGCCGACCGCGGCCAATGCGCCCTCACCAGCGCCTGACCCCCACCCCGGCCCCGCAACACACCCTTGCGGGGCCGCCCCGTCTCAGTGCCTCAGTGCGAAGCCAGTGGCTTTACTCCACTTCGATGCCGTAATCCTGGACGAGTTGCTCCAGACCCCCGGTGTACCCCTTCCCACCAAGGACGAAGTCCCAGTCGCCATTTGGTCTGTGCCGGAAGGAACCGAGCACCAACGCCGTTTCACCGGAGCGGCCGTCGGAGACCTCAAGACGGCCGAGTTCAGTCATGGCCGGGTCGAGCAAGCGGATACAGGCATCGGTGAAACCTGACAGATCGGCGTCCGGGTTCACCTCCGGATCAACAGCCGCCACCAGAACGAACCGGTCAGCGTCCTCGGGCAACGTGTCGAAGGAGACACGTATCGCCGCCTTGTCCGGCGTCGCAGCCGGCACCGCACGCACCGAGCCGTCCGGGGTCCGGAGGTTGTTGAAGAAGACGAAGTGCTCCTCACTGAGGACTCGGTTGCCACGGCAGACCAGCGCGCAGACGTCCAGCGCGACACTGCCGGACCACGTCATGCCCAGCACGTTGTAGTCATCGGGCGGAGTCACGGGACCGGAAGGCGCCGGCCGCGCGGGGGCCGGCCGCGCGGGGGCCGGCCGCCCGCCCTCCCCCAGCCGTCCACGGAGCCCGTGCCGGTGCAGCAGATCGACGAGTTCGGTGCCCGGGACCAGCTCCAGTGGCTTGCCGCGGGCGAAGGTGTGCGAGCCGGGGCCGAAGCCCGAAGTGGTCACCAGAACGCCCTTGTTGGCGCCGATGTCCTGGACCGTGCCGTACAGGTCACGTACCGCGGTGGGTGGCACGGTGTTGCGGTAGCGCTTCACCTGGACGATGATCTTGCCGCCCCGGATGGGAGTGGGGTCCAGCGCGTCGACATCCACGCCACCGTCGTTCGATCGCTGTGTCGTCACCGCCTGCATCCCCATGGCGCGGAAAAGGTCGGCGACGAGGAACTCGAAGGCGATCGGATCCATCTCGTACAGGTCCGGCTCCTCGTCACCTCCGCCACGGGTGCCGACATGGTCACCGACGTCCTCGGGCTGTCGGCCGGGGCGTACGGAGGTGAGTTGGTCGGGCCGGGTCGTGAGCTGTCCCCGTAGCGGCCCCGTCAGACAGCTGGTCGCGTCCACCTGTTCCAGATGCAGCTCGGTGAAGGCCGCTCGCTGGGCCATGACGGTCGCCAGGAAGATATGCGCCCGCCTGCCTGTCGCAGGATCATGGGCATCCACGAAGCCGTTCAGCGCGACCGAGTCGAGGATGCCGTACTCGTCCGCCGCGAACAGCTGGTGCAGGACCAACAGCACACTCTGTGCCAGCACCTCCCGGTACAGCGCACGGCGCTGCGTCACAGGACGCACCGTTTCCTTGTCCTGGTCCTGGGCCGGCACGTACCTCACCGATTTCGCTTCCGGAACAACGTCGTACCCGGGCAGCTCCCAGTCCAGTACCAACTGCCGTGCCGCCGAATCGAAGGCCGCCACCGCCTGCCGGGGAAATCCTTCGGGCCAGGCAGTGGACGAGTACAGGGCGGCCGAGAAGTACTCGACCACGGATTCGGGGTCGCCCCGCCGGACACCCGCGGTGGCCTCGGTGATGCCGGCGTTGTGCCGGCGGATCTCGGCCCGTTGCGCCTCAGCCCGCCGGTCGTGGTCGCGCCGGGCGGCGGCTAACTGCTGCTGTCGCTGCGCCTCCGCGGCCTGTGCCGCGTGCCAGTCGCGCTCAAAGCGGGATCGCGCCTCAGCCTGCGCCTGGGCACGCCGGTTGGTCGTCCAGCCGCCCTGCGCCTGGTACTGGTTCGGATCCGGCATGCGTACCGGCCATGCGAGCCGGCCGGGGTCGAACGGCGGAATGTCTTCCACACGCATCAGGGACGACGCCCTGAAGGCCGACGCCTGGCATCCCGCGGTCAGCAGCCCCTGCAAGGCGGCGACCTGCGCATCCAGCTCTTCGGTACGCCGCCTGGCCTCCGCCTGCCGATACTCCCGGTGCCCCTGAGCGACACGTCGCTGATAGTCCCGTGCTTGCCGGGCTTCCTCTCGGCGTCGCCTCTGCTCGGCTTCGATCTGCCGCTGGTACTGGCGCTGCGCTTCAGCCCATGTGTTGACGAAACCAGCAGAGCGACGACTCATGCCCTCAGGCCCTCCCCAGGACGTCGGCAGCGCCGACCGAACTCTGGTTGCCCCCGCAACCAGTTGTGACAAACCGACTTTATCCAGCAATCGCGGTCCTGGACATCAACTTGCCAAGGGCAACCGAAATCAGCAGAGCACGCAGGTCACCAGCATGCGTACAGGGTGCACGGGCCGCCGACGGCCACAAGCGCCATCAGCAGCCATGAGATCCCGAGCACGTCAGGGCAGCCGTGGGTGCCTACACTGACCTCGTAGGCGAAGCGCTGTCGGCCCATCAAAGCGCAAGCGTCATCTCTGAGTACTTGGAGAAGCTGTGAACCGTAATCAGCGCTTGGCCCAGGTCAGGTGGGTCAAGTCCAGCTATAGCGGCCCAGAGGGAGGGAACTGCCTTGAGTGGGCGCCCTCCAAGATCGCGTCTGGCACGGTTCCCGTCCGTGACAGCAAGGCTCCAGAAGTTGGGGTACTGGTACTCAGCCCCTCGGCTTGGTCCTCGTTCGTCTCATACGCTCAGGACCAGACCGTCTGAGGTACCGCCGAGGAACGGCCCCGTGCATCCGGCGCGGGGCCGCTCTCAGTCCAGAGTCGCTACAGCACCGTCCCGGGCACGCCTCAGACCCACTCCACTTCGACGCTCGCCCAGCGCTTGGGAGCTGCGGTGTTTGGGTGGCGGTTCGGGCGCTGACCTGGGCCAACGGCCGGGCGGTGGCCTCGTTGCGCTGGGTCGCTTGCCCTGTGATTCCTCGCTGTTCCCGCGCTCGATCTGGTGCGATAGTGGTGCAGGTCAGTGAGGCCGCAGGGGGCTATTCGCCATCAACGTCAGAGGCGGGAAGGATGGCTACCAGCTCCTCGGGCAAGTCAATCTTGTAGCGCGCGGCGATGATGCCGATCTGGATCCCGAAGACTGCTCGCAGTTCGCCAAGCGCGGCACCGAATGTGGCGTCGTCGATGTGATCATGGTTCCATCCGGAGTGGTCAGATCCCACAATGTTGAGGAATCGTCGGCACGCAGCCCGCATCGCCCTGAGGCTCTCGGCGAGTTCATCTCCTGTCTCAGGCTCCATCAAGATCTGGGTCAGCGTCTCTCTGATCTCCTGCACGGACGCGAGACAGTGTTCTCGTTCCTCAACCGCGATCATGCCTATGCGGGTCCTCGTGAGAACCCTACGGTCCTCCAGGTAGACGATGACTTTCCTGGCAACGGCCCGTTGCGGAGTCGGCAGGTCCCAATCAACGCCTCCCAGTGGCGTGCTGAAGCCCTTGATCCGTCGCATGATCTCCAGAACCTTCATACCCGGCATCCTAAGGAGACCGACGAGCGCCAGCGGTTGAAAACAGGTCGCATGGCTTGAAGTGTGACGTGCACTCTTTCCAACTGTGGTGGTGGGGTGATGGGGTGCGTGCAGGGGCGTGCACCTAGGTTCATGGGTGACTGGCTGAAGGCACGTGGACGGCTTCAGGTCTCGCCTGAACGACCGTGAACGGGGCTGAATGACGGAAACTGAGACGGGCGGCCATCATGGGTCCCCGGGTCACGGATCTGGGAGTGCCTTAACGCTCACCGCGCTTGCCGCGGTTCCACATGGCGGCATCTTCCCCGCTGGGTGTAGCCGCCGGGCACGCCGACGCTGACGGAACTCCAGAAGGGCTCGGACTCGCGGAAATGACCGCCGCCCGTGTGCCACTGCACTCCAGGGTAGATATGGCGCAGGGACCGGAGAGCGGCTGAGGCGAGGCCGCAGCGCCTATGGCCCTCGTAGGAGTGAGTGTGCTTCCACCCAGCCGATCTTGCACGGATTGCAGACCACGTACTCGGCCTCGAAAGCGAGGTTGGATCCGACGTAGGCCGCACGGATGCGCCAGCCTGTTCGCTCGTAGTAGCCGGCGGGCCGGTCGCCCCAGGGTTCCAGTGGGGTGGCGGTCCGGTCGAAGTGGTACGACGCGGGGTCAACCCATCGGCGAAGCCGGTCCCGCCAGGCCGGCTTGTCGGGCCACTCCCGTACCCAGTACACGTGGTCAGCGCGGCGCGCCACAGCGCGGATTGCCGCCTCGTCCGCCATGTCTTCCCCTCCCCGGCTCTGGAGTTGGCCTCGACCATGGTCGGGTGCGTGGGAGGCTGCTGAGCGGATGCGCGAGGAGCTTGCCGGCTTTGGCAGGGGTGTACGGAGGCTCGGCTTCGGGGTCATCGACCGACGTCCATCAATGCCGGCAGCAGCCAGCGCAGCCGCTACCTCCTCCTCGCTCACCCCCGCCAGGGCCTCCATCACCCGATCAAGTGGCTCGCTCACCTCAGTGCGCGTGACCACTCGAAGTGGGCGTCTGACCAGCGTTCTTGACCGTCAGCGGCAGCAACTTCTTGCCGGTCGGGCCGGTTTGGATGTGGGTGTCCATCTGCGGCCATACAGACACAGCCTCAAAACCATGCAGTAGTGTCCGCCGACGTGAAGACGTACGACGTAGAGACCGAGTGGACCGCCTCGGACCTGGCCCAACTGGAAGAGCTGAAGAAGGCGGAGGCCCTGCTACCCGAGGACGCCCCCCGGGCGCTCCTGTCCATCCGCCTGTCTGTACTTACCGACGACACTACGTCGCCTGTACGACAGGAGCTTGACCTCCGCGCGCTGGCCAGGGACGGGGGGTATCGCGTGGTCGGCATCGCCTCCGACCTGAACGTTTCGGCGACGAAGGTGCCACCGTGGAAGCGGAAGGAACTCGGCGACTGGCTCAACAACCGGTCACCCGAGTTCGATGTGCTGTTCTTCTGGAAGCTCGACCGCTTCATCCCTCGCATGTCGGATCTCTCAACGATGATCGAGTGGTGCGAGCGGTACGGGAAGAACCTCATCTCGAAGCACGATCAGATCGACCTCAAGTCGACTGCTGGCCGCATCATGGTCACGCTCATCGGCGGCATCGCCGAGATCGAGGCGGCGAACACATCGACTCGGGTCGCGTCACTCTGGGACTACACGCGGACTCAAGACGCGTGGTTCGTTGGCAAGCCTGCATACGGCTACGTCACCACGAAGGCGGACGGAAAGCCGCGCCTTGCGATCGAGCCGAACGCCTACAAGGCGCTGCACTGGGCTCGCCGCATGGCACTTCGGGGAGTGTCTGCCCGGCGCATGGTTCGCTGCCTGGTCCGCTCCGGACTCATGTCCCCAGGGCTCACCCCAACGACGCTCCTCCGACGCCTCCGCAATCCGGCACTCATGGGGTTCCGGGTGGAGGAGAACAAGAACGGCGGGGTGCGCAAGTCGAAGCTGATACTCGGACACGACGGCAAGCCGATCAGGGTGGCCGAGCCCATCTTCACCGAGACCGAGTTCCACGAGGTCCAAGAGGCGATCGACCGACGCGGCAAGAACCAGCCCCAGCGCCAGACGCACGGTGCAACGCAGTTCCTCGGCGTACTGACCTGCTCCGACTGCACGTCGAACATGACAGTGCACGTCACGAACAACAAGTTCGGCCAGTACCGATACCTCCGGTGCCAGAAGTGCAAGAGCGGGGGGCTCGGGGCACCGGACCCGCAGGGTGTATACGACGTCCTAGTCGAAGACGTCCTACAGGTTCTCGGCGACTTCCCCGTTCAGGTCCGCGAGTACGCACAGGGGGCTGAGGCTCGGGCCGAGGTGAAGCGACTCGAAGAGACCATCACCTACTACATGGCGGGGCTTGAGCCGGGAGGCCGCTACACGAAGACGCGGTTCACGCGGGAGCAGGCAGAGAAGACGCTCGACAAGCTCACCGACGAACTGAACGCGATCGACCCCGAGACCACTCAGGACCGCTGGACCCTCGTCCACAACGGGAAGACCTTCCGCGAGACGTGGAAGGAGGGGGGCATGGAAGCCATGGCCGAGGACCTGCGCCGCGTAGGCATCACGTGCGAGGTAAAGCGGACCAAGGTCAAGGGAGTGCGCGCCCCGTCCGTGCACCTGCGCCTGAAGATCCCTCGCGACGTGCGCGAACGCCTTGTCATCAAGAGCGACGACTTCGCCGCCAAGCTCTGACGGACCCATGCCCCCGCCCTGTCTCACCCACCGTGGAAGGGCGGGGGCTCGGTTGATCAGGTTGACGACCGAACAACCTGCCGTGTAAGAAGTTCCTCCCGCTCTTTCGAGGAGCGGACACCGTAGCTCCCGCCGTGTGACGGCGGTAGAGCTGGCCACTCCGTGAAGGGGCCGCCATCCCAAGGGGCTGGCAGGGGAAGCCAAGGGCACCCCGAAGCGCAGGACGGTACTGCGCGACTTCCACTCACCCGCCGAGGTACAGCTACGCGCTGCCTTCGGCCGCCGCCGGGAGGTCGCCACCCTTTGAACATCACCATCGAAATCGTCTGGACCTGTGAGGTCTGCGCCGCGCCGCTCGTCGACGGAGAGGCTCACGACGGCTGCGCCGGCACTGAGGCGACCGGCCGATGAGCATCAGCTTCGGCCCCGGCCGCCCGTGGGGCGGCGTCTCTCAGCACGAGTACCGGCGCATGGCTCAGGACCCTCGGTACGACAACTACCTCCGGGTCTACTTCGCCGCCCTGGGGTGGGCAGACAGAGACGGGCACGCGAGCTTCGGCCCCGGGAAGCTGGCCGCCCTGCTGGGCGAAAGCGGCAAGGCACTGTCCAAGCAGAGCGCGAACGCTGCGGTCAAGCGCGCCAAGGATCTCGACCTCATCTCGCCCCGGTCTGGTGTGCCGTGCCTCGTCCTGCCTGGCCACCTGTTCCAGAAGAGAAGCGGTGCCCCCGCGCCGTGCCGTATCCACACGGACCGGTGAGTACATCCCCCGGTTGTACCCAGTAAACGCGTGACGCTTACCGACACGGGCTCTGACCTGGGGAAACGTTCGCGTCTTCTCTATCTTGTTGGCCCCCTTCGGGGGAGCAGCGGCGAAGGAAGGAAGGGGGAGCAAGGTCCTGCCCAAGACGTAAGGCAGGAAGCGACTGTGCGGCCTTCGGCCGCCACGACGTAAGGAGACAAGTCACTCTTGAGCAAGACCGAGACAAGCCTGGCACTTCGCCGCTGCGCTCACTGCGATGAGCCACTGACGGGCAAGCGCCCGCAAGCCCGGTACTGCGGCGAACTGTGCAGGGACCGGGCCCGTCGACAGAGGGACCGTGAGGCGGGGCGTTACTCGTATGTCCCCAAGGGCTACCCGAAGACGCGGCCGAGCAGGCAGCGCTACAAGCCGGGGCACCGCTTCATCGAACTCGTACTCGTCGAGCGGCTCGGCAAGGTCAACGGTTCTGAGCGCGTCCTGTGCCGGTGCGACTGCGGCACCGTGCAGGAGTACAGCCTGAGCAACCTGGCCAACGGAGTAACAGTGCGCTGCTCGGATCGGACCGAGCACGCCGACCCTCGGTACAAGGGGGACGACATCACGTATGACGGCGCACACAGCCGCACCAAGGGACGGCGGGGCAGTGCCAGCCTGTACCTGTGCTGGAAGTGCGGAGCGCAAGCGCAGGACTGGGCGTACTCCCACACGGACCCGAACGAGAAGCGCATGAGCCACGGCAGGGATGCGGGCAGGCCGTACACCACGGACCCGTCTCGGAACCTGCCGCTGTGCCGCGCCTGTCACAAGCTGTTCGACTCGACCACCGCGCCACGCATGGTGGCCAGTGGCGTGGCGACGACCTCGCCCGCGCTCGCGCTGGCATGGGCATACTGCGCGGACCGGCCCGGCATGAAGGACGACGCCGCGTAGGCCGTCGAGGCACGCCCTCCCCTGCTCCCCTTCCGGGGAGGGTGCACCCCTCGTTCTCGCGCACCCGTCCGGGTGCCGGCCGAGGCGACTCGTCGGCCTGACCTGCGCTTTTCCCGGGGCTCGCGCCTTCACTGCCACATGAACGGCCCTGAAACCGTGGCGGTGAGGGAGCCGCCAAGGTCTACCGGTCGTGCATCAAGCCGCCTCCCTTGCAGGTAAGAGGGCGGCGGCCCACTCCAGAGCGGTTGCGATGTGCTCGGGCTGGATGCCGACGTGCGGGTCAGGCTCGATCAGCAGGGTCGGGTTCCCGAACGCGGTTCGGTCTGCCGCCCACTGGTGGTCGAGGTGGGTGAAGTCGTCGTCGATCCACACGGCCGGGGCGGTTGCGAGCCAGTCCGCGACGTGGTTGCGCTTCCACAGGTAGCCGTCGGGGTGGCTGGTCGTGATCGGCAGGTTGGGCAGTTCGATGTGATCGAAGTCCGGCACGCCCATGAGCGGGGCGATGACGCGGCGGGCATCGTTGCGCCAGCTCGTGCACCACACGGGCCGGATCAGCCCGGTGCCGCTGGCGTCGGTGATGAGCTTGCCGTGATCGGGGTTGAGCCAGACATCGAACGGCTTGGCCACGTCGTCAGTGGTGACCGTGTGGCGAGGGTGGGTAGCTGGGGTGGCGCCGCCCGGTCCGGGGAACGGGATGAAGACGCCGTCGATGTCCAACAGCAGATACGGGGTGTGGTGCATCGGTGCCTCCCGGGTTCGGTCGGGTGTCAGGGCTTCCGTGCGGTGATCAGCAAGGTGGTCGGCCAGCGAGCGTCAGCCGGGGCGAAGAGGTTGTGCACTCCGGTGATCAGCAGTCCGGCGCGGTTGACCGCCCGCACCCAAGCGGCCGGGTCGATCTCCCACCGGTCAACCGTCGTGGCGGTTCCGTCCGGCAGCGTCATGCGGTCACGGGTGCGGGGACTGACCGGGATGGTGCCGGTTCGCTGGGGATGCGGTACCGAGAAGGCGAGCACGCCCTTGCGTCCGAGGCGGCGGGAGCAAGCGCCAAGCAACCTGGATGGTTCGGCCAAGCCCATCGCTCCGAAGACCGAGACGACGGCATCCAGGCGTTCGCTCTCCCGGGTGAGGTACCCCAGCGCTCGGGAGTGGACGAACTCAGTTCCGTGGTGTCCGTAGTGGGCGCAGGCCCGTTGAACCTGCCCCTTCGATCGGTCCACTCCGGTGACCTTCGCGCCGAGGCTGGTCAGATGGGCGGCGTTGTGGCCGGGGCCGCACCCCAGTTCCACCACGCGTCGCCCTGCCAGGTCCTCGCCGAGGATCTCCGCGCCGGGGCCGATGCCGGGGCGCTGCGTCCACTCCATCCGAGCGGACGGTTCGAGGGGGCGCAGCGGCCCGTCTGCCAGGCGCTGGGCAGCGTGAGCGTCCCAAGCGTCCACGTCACGCCTCCAGCAGCCTGACTGCGGCGAGCAGGTGCTTGCGGACGACCTTGATGTAGACCGGGTCATCCTCGGGGTTGTTGATCCAGCGAAGCGCCTGCTCCATGAACCACTCACTCGCCCACACCCGATGCCAGCCCAGCGCCCACCGTTCGGCAGGCAAGCCGCCGCGCTCGGCAAGCGCGTCCTTGTTACCGCCAGCGTTCACGTACGCCTCGATGAAGGCGCGCAGCCTCGCCGGGTCAGGGTCTCCTGTGGTGCCGTGCCAGGACGCGAGGTCGAGCAGGCCGGGGCCGGTGAACGCACGGGCGAAGTCGAGCAAGCGCCAGCCGTCCTCGCCGATGTGGAGGCTGGTCGGGTGGAACTCGGAGTGCACCCAGCCGTACGGGGCCAGCCCAGCGCCGGTCGCCCGCTTCTCCGCCGACGCTGCGAGGGAGCCGAGCGCAAACGACAGCTCGGCGGTGTCCTCGTTCCAGCGGCCGGCATCACGCAGGCGGCGCAGATGACCGAGTGCGAGTTCGGGCAGAGCGGCAAGCGCGTCCTCGTCCATCTCCCGTAGCGCCGGGGCGGCGGGTGCCTGGTGCAGGGCGACAGCGGCCACGATGCCGTCAGGGTCCTGTGCTTCGCGGATCTCTTCGCCCAGGTCCTCGATGACCATGCCGAGGGTTCCGTCTCGGACGGTGGAGCCGATGACCTCCGGCACGGGGATGCCGGACAGGCGGGCGGCCCGAAGGATCTCGTCCTCCGTGGCGAACGGTTCGACGGCGTACTTGTAGATCGCGGTGTGCATGTGCGGGGGGAAGCGCAAGCGCTCGACACCCGACATGTCCCACACCCGCATCTCTTCACGGGTGGGGAACGGCTGGCCGGTGCGGGCGCAGATGTCGGCGAGGATGGCGGCGGTGAGCTTGCTGTCCACGGGGGCGGTTCCGTTCGTTCGTGGGTGGGTCAGTGGGCCAGGCCCGGGGCGACAGCGCGCTTGCCACCCCGGACCGGAGATCAACGTTGGGATCAGGCGGCGGTCACCCGGTAGGACCCGACCTGCTCGATCCACTCGGCCTTCATCTCGGCGAGTTCCTTGCCGAACGTGGCCATCGACGCGCCGTAGGGGGCGACGACGCCGCCGGTCTGGTCGGGCTTGGACTGGCAGCCGTGAACCAGCCGACCGCCGAGCGCGGCATGGGCCTTGATGCCCTCGATGCGGCGGTGCTCGTTGAACCAGCCGCCGTGGTAGACCTCGTCCAGCATCTGGCCGCCCTCGTCGGAGAGGTCGAAGACCACGCCGGTCGCGGAGGGAAAGAACCAGCACGGGCCCACGTTGGAGATGTGGCCGTCGAGTTCGACCTTGTTCAGGGCCATGAAGGTGGCCGCCTCGCGGAGCATCTTCAGGTGATCGGCCGTGACGTCCGGCAGGCCGAGCGTGGCGAGGTGCTCCTCGCGGAACAGGTACGTGTACACCTGGTAGGCGATGGCCAGGACCTCGCCCGCGTCGCTGGTCGAGCGGCCGTGAGCCTTCACGAACTCCAGCGCCATCTGTTCGACGGTGGCGGTCTCGGTCTCGTCCACGTTCAGCAGGCCGTCCGTCACGGTCTGCCAGTCGATGACGAGCCAGGTGTTGGCCTCGAACCGGAAGAAGTACTCGGCCGGGTCGAGGGTGATCTTCTTGCCGTCCACGGTGATACCGGGCAGGCGGTTCCAGCGCGGGTCGAACGCGTCGGGCAGTTCGACCGTGATCGTCGCGGTGTCGACAGTGGTCACCTGAGTCTCCGTTCCGGGTGGGGCGCAGCTTCGCTACGCCTGTCGGCTTGGTTGGCCACGCGCGGCGGAAGGTCCTGCTCATCGCCCCGCGTGGCACGACTCTGAGTCAACAGGTGTGCGCTGGCCGTGAACATGGAAGGAGCCTGGCGGTACCTTGAAACCCTTGAAACCTGGCCCAGGGGGGCGGCCTCGTGGCAGCACGCGTACGCACGCCGAACTACAAGCTCGCGGCCCTGTATGCCGAGACCCGCTGGAATCTCGGCGAGTTCGCACGTGCGGTCAACCGGGTCGGCACTGAGACCGGCCGTCGGTTGAAGTACGACGAGTCCGCCGTGTCTCACTGGTTATCTGGTACACGCCCCATGGCCAAGTACCGGCCCGTCGTACTGGAAGCCCTCACCCGCAAACTCGGCAGGCAGGTAACCGAGTTCGAGGTTGGCTTCGCCGATCAGCCCGACGTCAAGCCCGAGGCGACGGATACCGTTGCAGGACTGATCGATCTCGGGAGCATGGACATGGACCCATCTCGAAGGGGCGTACTCACAGCGGGCCTGTACTCAGTCGCACTGACCATCCCTGGCTGGCCCGACGTACTCTCACGCTTCGAACAGATCAAGACCAACCCGCACGCCAGGATCGGCATGGCCGACGTCGAATCCGTGGTGGCCATGACCGAGCGCATCAGTGAACTGGATGACCAGTTCGGCGGGCGCACCGCCCGGCCCATGGCCGCCGCTTTCATGGTGAACAACATCGCGCCGTACCTACAGGCCACAGCCTCCGACCCCGTACGCAAGGCCATGCTCTCGGCCGCTGCCGATCACCTCTACCTGACCGGGTACATGGCCGTTGACGAGCGTTTGGACATGCTCGGCCAGAGCTACTACATGAAGGCCCTGGAGCTTGCCGGCGCAGCCGGAGACCACCTCACCTACTGCACCACCCTGCGCGGCATGAGCGTCCAAGCTGTCGAACTCGGCCACGGCGCAGCGGCCTTGCGGTACGCAGACGCAGCGTCGGCCGCCTCCCCCGAAGCAGGACCGAGGATGCGCGCGTTCCTCGCCGGACAGCAGGCACACGCCGCCGCACAGACCGGCGACCGGCGCGGAGCGTGGGCGATGCTCCGAGAGGCCGAGGTAGCCATGGAGAAGGCAGAGGCAAAGGCCAAGGCCCACGGCTCTTACGATCCCGCATCCCTGAGCTACCACGTCTCCCAGGTCAGCTACGAGCTGGGAGACCGCGAGGGAGCCATCCGTGCCCTTGAACAGTCCGAGAAAGTCAGGCCCACCGTGTACCGGCGGGCCAAGGTCCGACACCGCTCGATGCTGGCCGAGTGGAAGCTAGAAGCTGGTCGGCTGGAAGAAGCAGTCCAGACCTGGCACCTGGCTCTCGACGACTACCCCCACGTCCAGTCCGGCCGCGCCGACGACCGCTTCCGCGCCATGCTCTCCGCCCTCCGCCCGCACGCGCGAAACCCGCACGTGCGCGAGCTGACCGAGCGCGCGCGCCCCCTGGCCACGACTCGCCGGATCTGATCACCGGTTGGACCCCGTGGGTACAGCCGGAGGCCACGGGCACACAAGGCCCTACACGGGCCTCCGAGGAACGATCCCTAACCCGGGTCAGGCCAAGCCCTACGAACGCCGCAGAGGCGCGAGAGGCGCCCGGCTGGAACTGTCCGGACGCCTCTCGTCAGCTACACCCACTCGACCGCCGAGACGATGCCCGGATCTTGCCGAGGAGCAGGGAGCGGCGTGCGCCGCACAGGGCGGGAAGCCTGCTCCCTCTGCCTTGTCCCGAGGCCCCGAAGGATCTCGGTACGCTCCGCCTCGCTCATGCCAGCGAGCGTCTCAGCCATCCTCTGGACGGCATCGCCGCTGGTCACGGCTACTTCTTGACCTCAAGCGGGAGCAGCTTCTTGCCCGTCGGTCCTACTTGTGGCCATGTGTCGAACTGCGGGCACACCCCGCAGTCGAAGCAAGGGGTCCAGCGGCAGTCTTCGACCTCTGTTTCGTCGAGGGCGTCCTGCCAGTCCTCCCAGAGCCAGTCCTTGTCGAGGCCCGAGTCGAGGTGGTCCCAGGGGAGGACCTCCTCGTAGCCGCGCTCGCGGGTGGTGTACCAGTCGACGTCGACGCCGAACGGGGCCAGGGCCTTGTCGGCGCAGGCCATCCAGCGGTCGTAGGAGAAGTGCTCGCGCCAGCCGTCGAAGCGGCCGCCGTCCTCGTAGACCGCGCGGATCACCGCGCCGATGCGGCGGTCGCCGCGGGAGAGCAGGCCCTCGACGATGCCGGGCTTGCCGTCGTGGTAGCGGAAGCCGATCGAGCGGCCGTACTTCTTGTCGCCGCGGATCTTGTCCCGCAGTTTCTCCAGGCGGGCGTCCGTCTCCTCGGCCGACAGCTGCGGGGCCCACTGGAAGGGCGTGTGCGGCTTGGGGACGAAACCGCCGATCGAGACGGTGCAGCGGATGTCGTTGGAGCCGGAGACCTCGCGGCCCTTCTGGATGACACGGGTCGCCATGTCGGCGATCTGGAGGACGTCCTCGTCGGTCTCGGTCGGCAGGCCGCACATGAAGTACAGCTTCACCTGGCGCCAGCCGTTGCCGTAGGCCGTCGCCACCGTACGGATCAGGTCGTTCTCCGAGACCATCTTGTTGATGACCTTGCGGATGCGTTCCGAGCCGCCCTCCGGGGCGAAGGTCAGGCCGGAGCGGCGGCCGTTGCGGGTCAGTTCGTTTGCCAGATCGATGTTGAAGGCGTCCACGCGGGTGGAGGGCAGGGACAGACCGATCTTGTCGTCCTCGTAGCGGTCGGCCAGGCCCTTGGCGATGTCGCCGATCTCCGAGTGGTCGGCCGACGACAGCGACAGCAGGCCGACCTCCTCGAAGCCCGTCGCCGTCAGGCCCTTGTCGACCATCTCGCCGATGCCGGTGATGGAGCGCTCGCGCACCGGGCGGGTGATCATGCCTGCCTGGCAGAAGCGGCAGCCGCGCGTGCAGCCGCGGAAGATCTCCACCGACATGCGTTCGTGGACCGTCTCCGCGAGCGGCACCAGCGGCTGCTTGGGGTAGGGCCACTCGTCGAGGTCCATCACCGTGTGCTTGGAGACGCGCCATGGGACGCCCGACTTGTTGGGGACCACTCGGGCGATACGGCCGTCGGGGAGGTATTCGACGTCGTAGAACGCCGGGACGTACACCCCGCCCGTCTTGGCGAGCCGGAACAGGACCTCCTCGCGGCCGCCGGGGCGGCCCTCGGCCTTCCACTCGCGGATGATCCGGGTCAGGTCGAGCACGGCCTGTTCGCCGTCGCCGATCACGGCCGCGTCGATGAAGTCGGCGATCGGCTCCGGGTTGAAGGCCGCGTGGCCGCCGGCCAGCACGATCGGGTCGTCGGTCGTGCGCTCGCGCGACTCCAGCGGGATCCCGGCCAGTTCCAGGGCCGTCAGCATGTTCGTGTAGCCCAGCTCCGTGGAGAAGGACAGGCCGAACACGTCGAAGGCGCGGACCGGGCGGTGGCTGTCCACCGTGAACTGCGGTACGCCGTGCTCACGCATCAGCGCCTCCAGGTCCGGCCAGACGCTGTAGGTGCGCTCGGCGAGGACGCCGTCCTGCTCGTTGAGGACCTCGTAGAGGATCATGACGCCCTGGTTGGGCAGGCCGACCTCGTACGCGTCCGGGTACATGAGCGCCCAGCGGACGTCGCAGGAGTCCCACGGCTTGACCGTGGAGTTGAGCTCTCCGCCGACGTACTGGATCGGCTTCTGCACATGCGGGAGCAGAGCTTCGAGCTGTGGGAAGACGGATTCCGCGGCCTCGGCGGCTTCGGCAGGCATCTCGCGAACCTTCGTGAGCTGGGCTGGGGGCGCCCCCGGCCGAAGGCTGGGGGAGGGTGACCACCAAGCGTAACCCGCTCGGGGGCCTCCCCCGCACGCTCAGCCGGGCGCCCGGGACGCGGCCTCGCGCCAGGCCGCGGGCAGCTCGGCCTCGACCGCCGCCGCCCGCTGCTCCTCGTGCCCGTACAGCACCCCGTAGGTGAACGTGTTCTCCCCGGCCGCGTGGGCGACGGCGGACAGCTCGCGCAGCGCCTGGCGGGCCATGACGCTGTCCTGGTGGTCGCCGAGCAGGGTCTGCAGGGACTTCATGGCCTCGGCGAGGCCGGCGGCCGGGTCGCCGAGCGCCGGGGTGGCGGCCTCCGCGGCGTACCGGGTCCGTTTGGACTTCTTGCGGGCCTCGTGGACCGCCACGTCGCGTTCGCGGCTGGGCGGGAGGTCGATCGCCTGCTCGATCAGCGCCGAGACCTTGGCGAACTCCTTGCGCAGGGCCTTGGTGATCACCTTTTTCGGTTTTCCGGCCGCGGCCGGGAGCAGTGGGGGCTCGGTGACCAGGGCGTCGAGGGTGTCGAGCAGGGTCAGATAGCGCCGGGAGTCCAGGACGCCGGCGAGCCGGCGGCGCGATCCGCCGCGGCGGGCCTTCGCCCAGGTGCGCAGCCGGGCGCGGACGGGTCCTGAGACGAGGGTGCGGGGCAGCTCGCCGAGGGCGGCGGTGACGCGTTCGGTGAGCACTTCGCGGTCGCGGTCCACGCCCAGTTCGGCGGCGAGCCACTTCAGCTCGTCGCCGACGGGGTCGGTGGCGGTGCGGTCGAGGATCTTGCCGTAGCAGCGCAGGGCGCTGCGCATCCGGCGGGTGGCGACGCGCATGCGGTGCACGGAGTCGTACTCGTCGCGCCGTACGGCCGGGTCGAGTTCGATGATCGCGTCGCGTTGGGCGCGGACGTAGGCGAGGACGTGGTCGCCGGCGGTGACGGGTTCGGCGGGTGTCCTGGGTCGTTCGGGGCGGCCCGTGCCGTCCGGCGGGGCGGTGTCGGCGAGGGCGCGGGCCAGCTTGGACGGGGACGCGGACGGCCGTACGCCCGCCTTGCGCAGCCGTTTGTCCACCTTGTCGAGGAAGCCGGGGGCGGTTCCTTCGGCGAGTTCCACCTCGATCTCGGTCCACCGGGCGGTGCCGCCGTGGCCGGTGAGCCGTTCGGCGGTGACGGTGTCCACGCTGACCTCGGCGAGCAGGGTGCCGTCGGCGTCGACGAGGTGGCGCAGGTCGCGGGCGGAGCGCAGCCGGACGACGGGGATCAGTGCGGCGTCACGGGTCCGGGAGCGGGTGAGGGCGGCGAGGGTGTTGGGGACGCGGTCGGAGAGCGGCGCCCGGATCTCGTCGCGGACGCCGGGGGCGACCGGGAGCTTGAGGTGCCAGCCGGCGTCGCTGCCGCCGGTGCGGCGGCGCAGGGTGACGGCGTGCGCGGCCAGGCGCTCGTCGGCGGTGTCGTAGTAGGTGGCGTCGAGCTGCACGACGCCCCGGTCCAGGACGTCCGCCACCCCCGCGACGCCGGTCAGGTCGGGCAGTCCGCTCTCGTCGGCTTCGTACTTGCGCTCGATCTCACGCTTCGCATCCGCCATGGACCGAATCTAATGGCAGCCGGGCCGGGACGGCAGGGTCAGGCCCGGGTGAAGAGCGGGAAGGCTCCCGCCGTCACCCGGGTGAACCCGGCCGGCCGGGCTCAGGCGGACATCGGGCGCTGCACCCGGATCGACTGCAACAGCCCCACCGCCACCCACACCGCGAACATCGATGTGCCGCCGTAGGAGACGAACGGCAGGGGCAGTCCGGTCACCGGCATGATGCCGAGGGTCATGCCGATGTTCTCGAAGGCCTGGAAGGCGAACCAGGCGACGATCCCGGCGGCGACGATGGTGCCGTACAGCTCGGTCGTCTCGCGGGCGATCCGGCAGGCCCGCCACAGGACCACGCCGAGCAGCAGGATGATCAGGCCCGCGCCGACGAATCCCAGTTCCTCGCCGGCGACCGTGAAGACGAAGTCCGTCTGCTGTTCCGGTACGAACTGGCCGGTGGTCTGTGAGCCGTGGAACAGGCCGGCGCCCATCAGCCCGCCCGAACCGATCGCGATCCGGGCCTGGTTGGTGTTGTAGCCGACGCCGGACGGGTCGAGGCTCGGGTTGGCGAAGGCGGCGAACCGGTTGATCTGGTAGTCGTCCAGGATGTGCAGCTGCCACACGGCGATCGCGCCGAAGGCGCCCGCCGCGATCAGGCCGAAGATCCAGCGGTTGGACGCGCCGGAGGCGAGCAGCACGCCCAGGACGATGATGACCATGACCATGACCGAGCCGAGGTCGGGCATGAGCAGCACGATGAGGATCGGTACGGCGGCCAGCCCCAGGGCCTGTAGGACCGTGCGGTGGTCGGGGTACTTCTTGTCGCCCGCGTCGACCCGGGCCCCGAGCAGCATGGCCATGCCCAGGATGATGGTGATCTTCACAAACTCGGACGGCTGGAGCGAGAAGCCGCCGCCGAACACGATCCACGAGTGGGCGCCGTTGACCGTGGAGCCGAGCGGGGTGAGCACCAGCAGCACGCCGAGGAGCGAGAGGCCGTACAGGATCGGTACGGCGTTGCGCAGGGCGCGGTGGCCGAGCCAGACGGTGCCGATCATCAGGCCGAGCCCGATGCCGGTGTTCATGAGGTGGCGGAGGAGGAAGTAGTACGGGTCGCCCTGGTTGATCTCGGTGCGGTTGCGGGTCGCGGAGTAGACCAGCAGGGAGCCCAGCAGGGACAGGGCGAGGGCGGCGAGCAGTATCGGCCAGTCGAGACGGCGGGCCAGTGAGTCGCGGGCGAAGAGGCGGGTCCAGCCGGCCCGCTCGGGCCCGTACCCGGAGACGGAGAAACTGTTCGCGCCGGTCATGTGAGCATCCTCCGGCTGCCCCGGCGGCGTGGCCGCCGTCTGCGGGTGTTGCTGTTGCCCGTGCCGGGCGAGGTGGTCGCCGCGGGCGGTGTGCCGTCCGCGGACGCCGAAGGCGACGGGGAGGTCAGCACGTCCTTGACCGGGTCGTCGGAGATCTTCGGGGAGCTGATCGTGCCGTCCGTGCGGACCTTCGGCAGGCCCTTCTGCGGGGTGGGCAGCAGCGCCTTCTTGTTGTCGGTGGAGCCGTCCGCCTGGACGCCGTACAGCGCGTTGTAGATGTTGCGCACGGCCTCACCGGAGGCCCCGGAGCCCGTACCGGCCTGGGCGATGGTCATGATGACCGTGTAGTCCTTGGAGTACGTGGCGAGCCAGGACGTGGTCTGTTTGCCGTAGACCTCGGCGGTGCCGGTCTTGGCGTGCAGCGGGATCTTGTCCTGCGGCCAGCCGCCGAACTTCCAGGCGGCGGTGCCGCGGGTGACCACGCCCGCGAGGGCGTCGTCCATGCCTTTGATCGTGGCCTGGTTGATCGGCAGCTTGCCCTGCGCCTTGGGCTTGATCTCCTGGACGGTCTTGCCGTCGGCGCTGATGACCGCCTTGCCCAGGGTCGGCGCGTACATGGTGCCGCCGTTGGCGAGGGCACCGTAGATCACGGCCTCCTGGATCGGGGTGACAAGGGTGTCGCCCTGCCCGATGGAGTAGTTGATCTCGTCACCGGCGCGCATCTGGTTGCCTTCGAGGCAGTTCTCGTAGGCGATCTTCTCGACGTAGGAGCCGTCCTTCTTGCCGCTCTTGCACCAGGCGTCCTTGTTGGCCTCCCAGTACGCCTGCTTCCACTGGCGGTCGGGGACACGGCCGGTGACCTCGTTGGGCAGGTCGATGCCGGTCTCCTTGCCGAGGCCGAACTGGTGGGCGGCCTTGAAGAAGTAGTCCTTGGTCTGGCCCTTCTTCGGGTTGATGCCGCCGTCCTTCTTCCACTCGTTGTGGGCGAGGCCGTAGAAGACGGTGTCGCAGGAGACCTCAAGGGCCCGGCCGAGCGAGATGGGTCCGAAGTTCTCGCCCTCGAAGTTCTTGAAGACCTGGTTGCCGACCGAGTACGAACTGGTGCAGGGGTAGCCGCCGTTCCAGACGTAGCCGGCCTCGACCGCGGCGGCCGTGGAGACCACCTTGAACGTCGAACCGGGCGCGGACTGACCCTGTATGGCCCTGTTGAGCAGCGGGTAGTCGGAATTCTTCCCGGTGAGGGCCTGGTAGTCCTTGGCGGAGATGCCGCCGACCCATACGTTCGGGTCGTACGTCGGCGCGGAGGCCATGGCGACGACCCGGCCGGTCTTGGCCTCCATGACGACGACGGCACCGGAGTCCGCCTTGTAGTTCGTCCCGGTGATCTTGTCGAACTGCTGGCGGGCCGTCTTCATCGCCTTGTCCAACTCGAACTCGGCGACGCGCTGCACCCGGGAGTCGATGCTGGTGACCAGGTTGGCACCGGGTTCGGCGGCGTCGGACTCGGCCTGGCCGATGACACGGCCGAGGTTGTCGACCTCGTAGCGGGTGACACCGGCCTTGCCGCGCAACTCCTTGTCGTACTGGCGCTCAAGACCGCTGCGGCCGACCATGTCGGAGCGCAGATACGGCGAGTCGCTGTCCTTGGCCTGCTGGATCTCGTCGTCGGTGACCGGCGAGAGATAGCCGAGCACCTGGGCGGTGTTGGCCTTGCCGGGTCCCGGGTAGCGGCGCACGGCCTCCGGCTCGGCGGTGATGCCGGGGAAGTCCTCGGAGCGCTCGCGGATCTGCAGGGCCTGCTGGGGGGTGGCCTCGTCGGTGATCGGGATCGGCTGGTACGGCGAGCCGTTCCAGCACGGCTGCGGGGTCTTGGCGTCGCACAGCCGGACCTTCTGCATGACCTCCTCGGGGGACATGCCGAGGACGTCGGCCAGTTTGGTGAGGACCGCCTTGCCGTCGTCCTTCTGCTTGAGCAGTTCGGTACGGGAGGCGGAGACGACCAGCCGGGTCTCGTTGTCGGCGAGCGGCACGCCGCGCGCGTCCAGGATCGCGCCGCGCACGGCGGGCGCCACGACCTGCTGGACGTGGTTGCCGGACGCCTCCTTCTGATAGGCGGCGCCCTCGCGGATCTGCAGGTACCACAGCCGGCCACCGAGGGTGCCGAGCAGGGAGAGGACGAGGATCTGGATGACGACGAGCCGGATCTGAACCCGTGGGGTCCGCCCGGTCTCGGGGATGTTAGTCATGGGCGGAGCCCATTCCGCTGAGGGTGGTGGGAGACGGGTCGGCGTTGGTCACTGTGGTTGCCGCCCCCTCTCAGTGTGTGCCTGTGTCATATCCGATGAAGCTGTGTACGCCCGTCGTGAACTGCCGTGGTCTCACAGCCTCTTGACTCCCTTGATACGGCCGACGCGGGTGCTGCGGATGCGGGCCTTGGCCTTCAGACCGCCGAGGCCGCCGCGCTGGCCGCCGATGCGCAGCCCCGTGCCGGAGGAGAGCCAGCCGGAGGAGATGTCCGTGCCCTTGGCCGCCGACCCGCTCTCGGCGAGCGGGTCGTTCTCGGCGCGGCGGGCCAGGGCCATGATCCCGGGCACCACGAACGGCGCCAGCAGCAGGTCGTACAGGGCGGCGGTGAACAGCAGTCCGCCGAGGCCGACATGGCGGGCGGCGGTGTCGCCGACGAGGGCGCCGACGCCCGCGTACAGCAGGGTCGAGCCGATCGCGGCGGCGACCACCACAAGCATGGAACCGGTGGCCGACTTGAGCCGGCCGTAGTCGGGTTTGGCGAGCCCGGCGAGGTAGCCGATGACGCACAGCACCAGGGCGTAGCGGCCGGCGGCGTGGTCGGCGGGCGGCGCGACGTCGGCGAGCAGGCCCGCGCCGAAGCCGACGAGGGCGCCGCCGACATGGCCGTACACCAGGGCAAGGCCGAGGACGGTGAGCAGCAGCAGATCGGGGACGGCGCCCGGCAGATGCAGGCGGGCGAGGACGCTCACCTGAAGCACCAGGGCGATGACGACCAGGGCGATGGAGAGCAGGATCCGGTTGACGCGCATGGGGGATTCAGCTCCTACTGCTGCTGATCGGTCGTGTCGGTCTGCGGCTGATCGGTGCCGCCGTTCCGCGGCTCATCGGTGCTGCCGTCCTGCGGCCGGCCGGTGCTGTCGTTCTGTCGCTGGTCGCTGCCGTAGTTCTGCTGCTGGTCGGTGGTGCCGCCCGCGTTCGCGGACGGGGTCACCGTGACGGTCACCGTCGGGGTCGGGGTCGGCTTGGGCTTGGCCGGGAGCACCTCGTCACGCGGGTTCTTCTTCGGGGCCTGGACGACGACGCCGACGATGTCGAGCTTGGTGAAGCCGACGTACGGCGTGACGGACAGGGTCCGGGTCAGACCACCGCCGGAGGGGTCGACACGGGAGACGACGCCCACGGGCACGCCGGGCACGAAGGGCCGGTCGGCCTGCGAGCCGAAGGTGACGAGCCGGTCCCCCTTCTTCACCTCCGCCTTGCCGTTGAGGAGTTCGACACGCAGCGGGCGGTCGCCCTGCCCGGAGGCGAAGCCGAGTTCGTCGCTGCCCTCCAGACGGGTGCCGACGGTGAAGTCGGGATCGCTGGCGAGCAGCACCGTGGCGGTGCCGGGTCCGACGGTGGTGACCCGCCCCACGAGTCCGTCGCCGTTGAGGACGGTCATGTCGCGCTTGATGCCGTCGCCCGCGCCGACGTCGATGGTGATGGTCCAGGAGAAGCCCTGGGCCGCTCCTATGGCGATGACCTGGGCGCCCTTGATGCCGTACTGGCCCTCACCCGCGATCTTCAGCATCCTGTCGAGCTGATTGAGGCGGCTGCGGTTGCGGTCGTCGCTGCCGAGCTTCGCCTTGAGGGCCGCGTTCTCCTTCTCCAGCCGGGCGAGCCGGTCATGGCGTTCGCCGGAGTCGCGGACGGCGGAGACCGCGTCGCCGACGGGATCGACCGCCGAGGACACCCCGTTCTCGATCGGACCGAAGACCGCGGCCGCGGCCTGCCGGGCACCGTCGACCGGGGAGTTCTGGCCGCCGCGGATGTCCACCGTGATCAGCGCGAACGCGATGGCGATCAGCAGCACCAGAAGCAGCCGGCTCTCTTTCGTGTCCCTCACGTGCGGCGGCCGTGCCCTTCCTCTAGGAATTCGGGTGGCCCTCTCGGAGCGCGCGCTGAGCGCACACCCTGCGGGACCGTTTGCGGGAGCTTATGCCTCTATATCAACGATCCGCCGTACGAGAGGGGACCGTCTCGTACGGCGGAATCGAAGAGTTGTGTCATCTGCGCGGCTGGGCGTCCAGCACCTGCTGGAGCGCCTCGAACTCCTCGACACACTTGCCGGAGCCCAACGCCACGCTGTCCAGCGGGTCCTCGGCGATATGGATCGGCATGCCGGTCTCCCGGCGCAGCCGCTCGTCGAGGCCGCGCAGCAGGGCGCCACCGCCGGTCAGGACGATGCCACGGTCCATGATGTCGCCGGACAGTTCCGGCGGACACTTGTCGAGGGTCGTCTTGACGGCGTCGACGATCGCGTTGACGGGCTCCTCGATCGCCCTGCGCACCTCGGCGGCGGAGACGACGACCGTCTTGGGCAGCCCGGACACGAGGTCCCGGCCGCGGATTTCGGTGTGCTCGTCGGAGTCGAGGTCGTACGCCGAACCGATCGTGATCTTGATCTGCTCGGCCGTCCGCTCACCGAGGAGGAGGGAGTACTCCTTCTTGATGTGCTGGATGATCGCGTTGTCCAGTTCGTCGCCCGCGACGCGGATGGACTGGGCGGTGACGATGCCGCCGAGCGAGATGACCGCGACCTCCGTGGTGCCGCCGCCGATGTCCACCACCATGTTGCCCGTGGCCTCATGGACCGGCAGCCCGGAACCGATGGCGGCGGCCATGGGCTCCTCGATGATGTGCACCTGGCGGGCGCCGGCCTGGGACGACGCCTCGATGACGGCGCGGCGCTCGACACCGGTGATACCGGAGGGCACGCAGACCACGACACGCGGCCGGGCGAGATACCGCCGCTTGTGGATCTTCAGGATGAAGTAGCGGAGCATCCGCTCGGTGATCTCGAAGTCGGCGATGACGCCGTCCTTCAGCGGGCGCACGGCCACGATGTTGCCCGGCGTCCGCCCGATCATCTTCTTCGCTTCGGCACCGACCGCGAGGATGCCACCGGTGTTGGTGTTGATCGCGACCACGGACGGCTCGTTGAGTACGATCCCGCGACCCCTGACGTACACCAGCGTGTTGGCGGTCCCGAGGTCGACAGCCATGTCACGGCCGATGAACGACATTGAGTTCCCCATCAGGATTCGTCTGGCCTTCCTGGGAGCTTTTGAGGGCTTTTCAGGTTGGCGAAGTGGGTGCGGTGACGTGAAGGCTTCCATGGTAGACGCGCCTGCACGAACACTGCGCGAGGGTCTTCGCCATTGTCATCATGCGCGGAGCCGCCTCGCTTGTGGAGACGGGCCGACGGGGGCCCTCGTTCCCCCGATCGCCACGCATATGCCGAGCGGCGGCCGATAAGGTACGCCGACCGCAGCTCAGCCGCCCGCTCCCGCTGACGCGTCCTCAGAAATATCCGCAGAACTTCCCCGAACGACGGACACCACCACCCCATCCGGCCGAAGCCCCCGGACACGTACGGGACGCTGCGCGGCACGACGCGACAAGCGTGACCCACCGTGTCCCGGGGACACACGCCGAGCGGCGTGCTCGAGGGCCTGCCGGCCCCGGGCCGACGCCCGAGCCCCAGCGCCCGCCCATCGCCCCGAACACCCGCAGGGGCACGGGCCCCAGACAAGGGCCACCCTCTGAAGGACGCGAAGGAACACGTTCCCGACCCGTGTGTCGGCCGCGTGGCTCCGCGGCCGCAGGTGCCGGGAGCGGTCCGCGTACCCGCTGGGCGTCGAGGGCGGGCGTGTTGCGGGGTCGGAGTCGGCCTCGCGCGGCCGTGTCGGTACGCACTCCCGCCTCGGTGCCCAGGCCCGTGTCTCCGGCCCCGAGCCGGATCCATCAGGCCGCGGTCGCAGACGATCTCGCGGCGGCTCGCGGCCGCGGTGCCGTGGACCGGGGCCGGACAGGGGTCAGGGGTCAGGGGTGGTTGGCCAGGGGCGGTTGGTCAGGGGTGGTTGGTCAGGGGTGGTTGGGGAAGAAGATTTTGATCTCGCGGTCGGCCGACGCCTCGGAGTCCGACGCGTGGATCAGGTTCTCGCGGACGATCACACCGTAGTCGCCGCGGATCGAACCGGGCGCCGCAGCGATCGGGTCGGTCGGGCCCGCCAGCGCACGCAGCCCCTCGATCACCCGCTCGCCCTCGACGATCAGCGCCACCACGGGACCGGACGCCATGAACTCGACCAACGGCTCGTAGAAGGGCTTGCCCTTGTGCTCGCCGTAGTGCTGCTCCAGCGTGTCCTGGTCCAGCGTGCGCAGCTCCAGCGCGGTGATCCGCCAGCCGGCCTTCCGTTCGATACGGCTGATGATCTCGCCGGTCAGGCCACGCCGGACGGCGTCGGGCTTGAGGAGGACGAGGGTGCGCTGAGTCACGGGAGGGCTCCTTCGTGCGGACATATGCGGTGGGACGAGGTTACAGGGCGTGTCCGGCCGCTCCTCACGCAGCGTCAGCTCCCGAGGCCCCGGGCCCCGCGCCCTGCGCCGCGAACCTCGCCTTCGCCTCGTCGATCTTCCGCCCGAAGTGCACGGACGCCCACCACAGCGCCGCGAACATCACGCCGAGGAAGAACATCGTCGGCACGACGAACCCGGAGGCGATCAGCGCGATCTGCAACGCCCAGCCGAGCGCCACGCCCCCACGCCGGGTCACCGCACCGCACAGCAGCACGCACAGGAGCATCGCGATCCCGCTGACCGTCCACACCGTCGACGTCGTCAGGTCCGGGTCCTTCATCGCGACGAGCCCGGCGAAGCCGATGATGAAGACCTCACCGATCAAGGTCGAGGAGCACAGCGTACGCATCGCTTTCTCAGCCCTTTCCGAGCAGCAGTCGGGCCTCGCCCACGGTGATGACCGAGCCCGTGACCAGCACGCCGCCGCCCGCGAACTCGCCCTCTTCCTCGGCCAGGGTGATCGCGGCCTCCAACGCGTCCGGCAGCCGCGGCTCCACCTGGACCCGTTCCTCCCCGAACACCTCCACGGCGACCGCCGCCAGCTCGTCCGCGTCCATCGCCCGGTGACTGGAGTTCTGGGTGACGACGACCTCGGCGAAGATCGGCTCGAAGGCCTCCAGCAGCCCGCGGACGTTCTTGTCGCCGCTCGCGCCCACCACGCCGATCAGCCGGCTGAAGTCAAAGGCCTCCGCGACCGCCTCCGCCGTGGCCCGCGCGCCCGCCGGGTTGTGCGCCGCGTCCAGGACGACGGTCGGCGAGCGCCGTACCACCTCAAGGCGGCCCGGCGAGGACACGGCCGCGAAGGCCCTGCGGACGGTGTCGATGTCCAACGGCACGGCGCGCTGCGCGCCGACGCCGAAGAACGCCTCCACCGCGGCCAGCGCCACGGCCGCGTTGTGCGCCTGGTAAGCGCCGTGCAGCGGGAGGTACACCTCCGGGTACTCGCCGCCGAGCCCGCGCAGCGTCAGCAGCTGGCCGCCGACCGCGACCTGCCGCGCCAGCACGCCGAACTCCAGGCCCTCACGGGCCACCGTCGCGTCGACCTCCACGGCCTTCTTCAGCAGCACCTGCGCCGCGTCCACCGGCTGCTGCGCCATGATCACGGTCGCGCCCTGCTTGATGATCCCGGCCTTCTCGGCGGCGATCTCCGCGTGGGTGAGGCCGAGCCGGTCGGTGTGGTCCAGGTCGATGGGCGTGACCACGGCGACGTCCCCGTCGATCACGTTCGTCGCGTCCCAGCTGCCGCCCATGCCCACCTCTACGACGGCCACGTCGACCGGCGCGTCCGCGAAGGCGGCGTACGCCATGCCGGTCAGCACCTCGAAGAAGGAGAGCCGGTACTCCTGCTGGGCGTCGACCATCTCGATGTACGGCTTGATGTCCCGGTACGTCTCGATGAACCGCTCGGCGGAGATCGGGGCGCCGTCGAGGCTGATCCGCTCGGTGATCGACTGGACGTGCGGCGAGGTGTAGCGGCCGGTACGCAGCTCGAAGGCGCCGAGCAGCGCCTCGATCATGCGGGCCGTGGACGTCTTGCCGTTGGTGCCCGTGATGTGGATCGACGGGTACGCCCGCTGTGGCTCCCCCAGCACGTCGACCAGCGCCGCGATGCGGGTGACGGAGGGTTCCAGCTTGGTCTCGCCCCAGCGGGTGGCCAGGTCCGCCTCGACCTCGCGCAGGGCCTTGTCGACCTCGGGGTCCGCCGGCCGGGCGGGTGCGTCGGTCTGGGCCGGGCCGCCCTGGGTGCGCAGGGTGCGGCTGCCGGCCTCGATCACCGCGAGGTCGGGGTCGCGGGAGGTCTCGGCCTCGATGATCTCGTCGAAGCCGTCGAAGCCGTCGCGGGGGTCGGGCTGGTCGTTCTCGTGCGGGACGTCGCTCACGGGGCCAAGTCTACGGACGCGCTGCGCCGGCTTCGGCGGTTGGGGGCGGCGGGGGCTGACTTGTGGGTGCGGGTGCGTTGTGGCTGGGCGTGCGGGTACGTCGTGGCTGGGCCTAGCTTGTGGGTGCGCGTGCGTCGTGGCTGGTCGCGCCGTTCCCCGCGCCCCTTCAGGCGGGCTTGGGGCGCCGGGCGCTGCGAGGCGACGGCATCTGCCGGGGGCGAGTGGCCGGGCATGGGCTGCGAGTGCGGGTGCGTCGTGGCTGGTCGCGCCGTTCCCCGCGCCCCTTCAGGCGGGCTTGGGGCGCCGTCGGCTTCAGTTCCCCGCGCCCCTTCATCTTTGGGTTTGGGGTGCGGGGAACTGTGGGGGGCTGGTCAGGCCGGGGGGAGGTTGTTCAGTTGGGTCTGGATTCGGGTGATGTCCTCGTCCGCCTTGGCCAAGCGGGTGCGGATCTTTTCGATCACCTGGTCCGGGGCCTTGGCCAGGAACGCCTCGTTGCCCAGCTTGGCCTGGGCCTGCTGGCGTTCCTTCTGCGCGGCGGCCAGGTCCTTGGCGAGCCGCTTGCGCTCGGCGGCCACATCGATCGTGCCGGACAGGTCCAGCGCGACCTCGGCGCCCGCGACCGACAGGGTCGCCGTGGCCGTGAAGGAGTCGCCCTCCGGCTGGAGGCGCAGAAGCTGGCGGATGGCCGCCTCGTGAGGGGCGAGAGGCGTGCCGTCCAGGGTGAGGCGGGCCGGGACCCGCTGCCCCGGCTGGAGGCCCTGGTCGGCGCGGAACCGGCGGACCTCGGTGATCACGGACTGCAGGGTCTCGATCTCCCCCTCGGCGCCCGCGTCCCGGAAGCCGCCCGGTGCGTCGGCACCGGGAACGGACACGGCCGTGGGCCAGTCGGCGATGACGACCGACTCGCCGCCGGTGAGGGTCGTCCACAGGGTCTCGGTGACGAAGGGGACGACCGGGTGCAGCAGCCTGAGGGTGACGTCCAGGACCTCGCCGAGGACGCGCTTGCTGACCTCGGCCGGCTCACCGCCCGCCTGGAAGGTGGTCTTGGACAGCTCGACGTACCAGTCGAAGACCTCGTCCCAGGCGAAGTGGAACAGCGCGTCGGAGAGCTTCGCGAACTGGAAGTCGTCGTAGTACGCGTCGACTTCGGCGACGACCGAGTTCAGGCGGGAGAGGATCCAGCGGTCCGTCGCGGACGTCCGCGACGCGTCCGGCAGCGGGCCCTCGACCGTGGCGCCGTTCATCAGCGCGAAACGGGTCGCGTTCCAGATCTTGTTGGCGAAGTTGCGCGAGCCCTGGACCCAGTCCTCGCCGATCGGCACGTCGACGCCGGGGTTGGCGCCGCGCGCCAGGGTGAAGCGGAGCGCGTCGGAGCCGTACTTGTCCATCCAGTCCAGCGGGTTGACCGCGTTGCCGAAGGACTTCGACATCTTCTTGCCGAACTGGTCGCGGACCATGCCGTGCAGGGCGATGGTGTGGAACGGCGGGGTGCCGTCCATCGCGTACAGGCCGAACATCATCATCCGGGCGACCCAGAAGAAGAGGATGTCGTAGCCGGTGACCAGGACGGAGTTCGGGTAGAACTTCGCGAGCGATTCGGTCTGTTCGGGCCAGCCCAGCGTGGAGAACGGCCACAGGCCGGAGGAGAACCAGGTGTCGAGGACATCCGTGTCCTGCGTCCAGCCCTCACCGGTGGGCGGCTGCTCGTCGGGGCCGACGCAGACGACCTCGCCGTCCGGGCCGTACCAGACCGGGATGCGGTGACCCCACCACAGCTGCCGCGAGATGCACCAGTCGTGGAGGTTGTCGACCCAGTCGAAGTACCGCTTCTCCATCTCCTGCGGGTGGATGGCGACCTTGCCCTCGCGGACGGCGTCACCGGCGGCCTTCGCCAGCGGGCCGACCTTGACCCACCACTGCATGGACAGGCGCGGCTCGATGGTGGTCTTGCAGCGCGAGCAGTGGCCGACGCTGTGGACGTACGGCCGCTTCTCGGCGACGATCCGGCCGTCGGCGCGCAGGGCACCGACGATGGCGGAGCGGGCCTCCAGGCGGTCCAGGCCCTGGAAGGGGCCGGAGACCGTGATGACGGCGTGCTCGTCCATCACGGCGATGGCGGGCAGGCCGTGCCGCTGGCCGATCTCGAAGTCGTTCGGGTCGTGGGCGGGGGTGACCTTGACGGCGCCGGTGCCGAACTCGGGGTCGACGTGCTCGTCGGCGACGACGGGGATGGAGCGGTCGGTGAGCGGCAGCTTGATGAGCTTGCCGACCAGGTGGCGGTAGCGCTCGTCGTCGGGGTGGACGGCGACCGCGGTGTCGCCGAGCATGGTCTCGGCCCGGGTCGTGGCGACGACGATGGTGTCGTCCCCGTCGCCGTACTTCATGGAGACCAGTTCGCCGTCGTCGTCCTGGTACTCGACCTCGATGTCGGAGATCGCTGTCAGGCACCGGGGACACCAGTTGATGATGCGCTCGGCGCGGTAGATCAGCTCGTCGTCGTAGAGCCGCTTGAAGATGGTCTGGACGGCCTGCGAAAGGCCCTCGTCCATCGTGAAGCGCTCACGGCTCCAGGCGACGCCGTCGCCCAGGCGCCGCATCTGGCCGCTGATCTGCCCGCCGGACTCGGCCTTCCACTGCCAGACGCGCTCGACGAAGGCCTCGCGGCCGAGGTCGTGCCGGGACTTGCCCTCCTTCGCCAGCTCCCGCTCGACGACGTTCTGGGTGGCGATGCCGGCGTGGTCCATGCCGGGCTGCCACAGCGTCTCGTGGCCCTGCATGCGCTTGCGGCGTGTGAGGGCGTCGATGAGGGTGTGCTCGAAGGCGTGCCCGAGGTGCAGGCTGCCGGTGACGTTCGGCGGCGGGATGACGATCGCGTACGGAGGCTTGTCGCTCTTCGCGTCGGCCTCGAAGTAACCGCGCTCTACCCAGCGCTCGTACAGCGGCCCCTCTACATCGGCCGGCGCGTACTGGGTCGGCAGTTCGGTGTCGGGCGCTGGTGGCTGCTGCTGAGCGTTCTCGGTCACGGGGGTCAGTTTAGAGGCGTCACGACCCAGTCCCGAAACGCGTTTGTTCTGTAACGGTGCGACCCCCGATGCGGTGCGCTTCCTGTGGCTGGGCGAGGATGTCAGGAACACATAAGCATCTGGAGGGGAACCCAGAAATGAGTCACAACCAGCCGGGCCCGTACGGCGGGCAGCCCCAGCAGCCTGGACCGTACGGCCAGCCGGGTCCCTACGGCCAGCCGCCGCAGGCACCCCAGCCCGGCTACGGCTACCCCCAGCAGCCGCCCGTACCGCAGCAGCAGCCGCCGCAGCACCCGCAGCCCGGTTACGGCTACCCGGGGCAGACCCCTCCGGCCCAGCCCGGCTACGGCTATCCGCAGCAGGGCGGGGTTCCCCCGCAGCAGAACCCGTACGGCCAGCAGCCCTACGGACAGCAGCCGTACGGCGGCCCGCAGCCCCCGGCCGCTGGCGGCGGCAAGAAGAAGACGGGCCTGGTCATCGGCGCGGTGGCCGTGGTGGCGGCCATCGCCGTCGGCGCCTACTTCGTGATCGGCCAGGGCGGCGGCAGCGGCTCGGACATCGCCGACGACGGCCCGCACAAGCTGATCACGCCGGAGACGGTGCTCACCGAGTACAAGAAGTCCGAGAGCGACAGCGACAGCATGTCGAAGAGCGACCTGAAGGACGCCGAGGCGTGGGGCGTCAAGGACCCCAAGGACGTCAGCGCCTCCTACACGGTGGAGGACAAGAACAACCCGCTGGGCGGCAAGCTCATCTCGTTCGGTGGCGTCTACGGTTCGATCGACGACCCGGAGCAGGCCGTGGACGGACTCTTCGCGGCCATGCAGAAGGAGTCCAAGGACGAGAACGTCACCTTCGAGGGAAGTCCCAAGGAGTACCAGCCCAGTTCGCTGGAGGGCGCGATCCTCAAGTGCCAGGGCGCGAGCATCGACAACTCCTCCAACGCCTCGTCGGGCATGGCGAAGAAGATGAACGTGACGTACTGCGTGTGGGGCGACCACAGCACCGTCGGCTTCGTGATGCCCATGGAGTACTCGGACATCGCCGCCGGCAAGGCCACCGACCCGGCGGCAGCGGCCGAGACGACGGCCAAGTTCCGCAAGGAAGTCCGCGTCAAGGTCTGACACCGCCGCCGCTTCCCCGGCCGCACAGCACACATAAGCCCCGGTCCTTCGCGGCCGGGGCTTTGCGCTGGGATGGGGTCGGGCTTCGGGCTACGCCGTTTTCTGTTCGCCCGGGCCGCGGCCGCGGGCGTCTCGGGGGATCAGGGTCGGGTTGACGTTCGACAGGACGACATCGGCCGTGATGACGACACGGGCCACGTCCTTGCGGGACGGCACCTCGTACATCACCGCCTGGAGGACCTCCTCCATGATGGCGCGCAGGCCACGGGCGCCGGTCTGCCGCAGGATCGCCTGGTCGGCGATGGCCTCCAGCGCCTCACGCTCGAAGTCCAGTTCCACACCGTCGAGTTCGAACAGCCGCTGGTACTGCTTCACCAGGGCGTTACGCGGCTCGACGAGGATCTGCAGCAGCGCCTTGCGGTCGAGGTTGTGGACCGAGGTGATGACCGGGAGACGGCCGATGAACTCGGGGATCATGCCGAACTTGACCAGGTCCTCCGGCATGACGTCCTCGAAGACGTCCTTGGACTCCAGCTCGCGCTTGGAGCGGATCGTCGCGCCGAAGCCGATGCCCTTGGCACCGGCCCGGGCCTCGATGATCTTCTCCAGGCCGGCGAAGGCACCGCCCACGATGAACAGCACGTTCGTCGTGTCGATCTGGATGAACTCCTGGTGCGGATGCTTGCGGCCGCCCTGCGGCGGCACCGAGGCGGTGGTGCCCTCCAGGATCTTCAGCAGGGCCTGCTGGACCCCCTCGCCCGAGACGTCCCGGGTGATCGAGGGGTTTTCACTCTTCCGCGCGACCTTGTCGATCTCGTCGATGTAGATGATCCCGGTCTCGGCCTTCTTGACGTCGTAGTCCGCCGCCTGGATCAGCTTGAGCAGGATGTTCTCGACGTCCTCGCCGACGTACCCCGCCTCCGTGAGCGCCGTGGCGTCGGCGATCGCGAAGGGGACGTTCAGCATGCGCGCGAGGGTCTGCGCGAGCAGGGTCTTGCCGGAGCCCGTGGGGCCCAGCAGGAGGATGTTGGACTTCGCCAACTCGATGGCGTCATCGCGGCCCTGGGCGCCGCCGTTCTCGCCCGCCTGGACCCGTTTGTAGTGGTTGTACACCGCGACGGACAGGGCCTTCTTCGCGGCCTCCTGGCCGACCACATAGCCCTCGAGGAACTCATAGATCTCGCGGGGCTTCGGCAGTTCCTCCCAGCGCACCTCGCTGGTCTCCGCCAGCTCCTCCTCGATGATCTCGTTGCAGAGGTCGATGCACTCGTCGCAGATGTACACACCGGGCCCTGCGATGAGCTTCTTGACCTGCTTCTGGCTCTTGCCGCAGAACGAGCACTTGAGCAGATCGCCGCCGTCACCGATGCGTGCCACGGTGTGCTTCCCCTTCGCCTGGGAGCCGCCTGGACGTCACAGGCCCAACGACTCCTGGTGCTGCCTTATGTCCGACGGTACCTTGCCGAGCCCCCCGTTCGGGCCCCCCTTGGCACGGTTCACTTTGACGTGAACCGCGCCAAGGGCGGTGAAGGAGGTCCCCTGCGCGCTCACCGCACGGGGGAGACCCGCGCTCCGCGTCAGCGGACGCTCTCGTTGTTCATCTTGCGGGTGGAGATGATCTGGTCCACCAGGCCGTACTGGAGTGCTTCCTCCGCCGTGAGGATCTTGTCGCGCTCGATGTCCTCGCGCACCTTCTCGATCGGCTGGTTGGAGTGCTTGGCCAGCATCTCCTCCAGCTGCGTACGCATCCGTGTGAACTCGTTCGCGATGATCTCCAGGTCGGAGAGCTGACCGCGGCCGGTGCTGCCGGCGGGCTGGTGGATCAGCACGCGCGAGTTCGGCAGCGCCATGCGCTTGCCCGGCGTACCCGCGGCGAGCAGGATGGCGGCCGCGGAGGCGGCCTGGCCCATGCACACCGTCTGGATGTCGGGCTTCACGAACTGCATCGTGTCGTAGATCGCCGTCAGGGCGGTCATGTCGCCACCGGGGCTGTTGATGTAGATCGAGATGTCCCGGTCCGGGTCCATCGACTCCAGGCACAGCAGCTGCGCCATGACGTCGTTGGCGGAGGCGTCGTCGATCTGGACGCCGAGGAAGATCACGCGCTCCTCGAAGAGCTTCGCGTACGGGTCGTACTCGCGGATGCCCTGGGAGGTGCGCTCCACGAAGCGCGGGATGACATAGCGGCTCTCGGGCCGGGGCCCGTCGTACTGGCCGCTGGCGGCGCCGGGGAAGTTGTTCATGAGGTTCACCGTCCTGGTGGCGTTCTGGGGGCTGGAGTCTCGGCGGTGCGGGGCGTGGCCGGGCCGGTCAGGCACCGGTGCCGCCGCCTCCCGGAACACCGGAGGCATGCGTGATGATCTCGTCGATGAGACCGTACTCCTTGGCCTCCTCCGGGGTGAACCAGCGGTCACGGTCGCCGTCCCGGACGATCGTTTCGACGGTCTGGCCGGAGTGCAGCGCGGTCAGCTCGGACATCGTCTTCTTGGTGCGCAGCAGGTACTGGGCCTGGATCTTGATGTCCGAGACCGTACCGCCGAGGCCCGCGGAGCCCTGGTGCATCATGATGTCCGTGTGCGGCAGGGCGAAGCGCTTGCCGGCGGTGCCGCCGGTGAGCAGGAACTGGCCCATCGAGGCCGCCATGCCCATCCCGATCGTGACCACGTCGTTCGGGATGTACTGCATGGTGTCGTAGATCGCCATGCCGGCCGTCACCGAACCGCCGGGGCTGTTGATGTAGAGGTAGACGTCCTTCGTCGGATCGGCGGCGAGGAGCAGCAGCTGCGCGGTGATCTTGTTCGCGATGTCGTCGTCGACCTGCTGGCCGAGGAAGATGATCCGCTCGCCGAGCAGCCGGTTGTAGACCTGGTCGCCGAGGCCGCCACCGATGGAGGGCTCGCCGGCGGCGGAGGGCATCAGATTCGTCACGTATCCACCTGCTCGTCTTACGACGGCGCCGGGCCGTCTCACGTGTTCCTGCGTAATCCTGCGTAATCCTGCCGGGGGCTTCGGGAGACTCCCCTGCCCTCGTATTCATGGACCCTAACGCGCGGGTCCCTTCGGGGAATCCCGTGGACGGGGGTGTTCGCCTCGGGCGTAGCGGGTGGCTCCGCCGGTTCGGCCGGGGGTGTGTGCGGCGTGGGGGTTCTGCTGGGGGCGGTGGTGCAGGTGCGTGGGGGCCGGGCGCGCAGTTCCCCGCGCCCCTCGGTGGGCTGGACCTGGGGCGACTCCAGGTTCCCGGGGGCGGCGGGCCTGTGCACGGTCGGGGATCAGTGGGGCGGGCTGTGCGGGTGCGTGGGGGCCGGGCGCGCAGTTCCCCGCGCCCCTCGGTGGGCTGGACCTGGGGCGACTCCAGGTTCCCGGGGGCGGGGGGCCTGTGCACGGTCGGGGATCGGTGGGGCGGGCTGTGCGGGTGCGTGGGGGCCGGGCGCGCAGTTCCCCGCGCCCCTCGGTGGGCTGGACCTGGTGGCTTTCCGCGTGGCTGTGGGGGACGGGAAGGGCCCCTGGGGGGTCCCAGGGGCCCTTTTGGCGGGGTGGGGGTCAGGACTTGGGGTCGTCCTCGGTGGGGGCCTCCGCGGCCTCCGTCTGGGCCGTGGTGGGGGCGGCCTCGGCCTCGGTCTCGTCCTCGTCCTCGTCGTCCAGGTCGATGATCTCGCCGTTGGTGTCCTTCACCGTGGCGGCCTCGACCACGACGGCCAGTGCCTTGCCGCGGGCGACCTCGCCGACCAGCAGCGGCACCTGGCCGCCCTCGACGACGGCCTGGGCGAACTGGTCGGGGGACATGCCGGAGGACGCCGCACGCCGCATGAGGTGCTCGGTCAGCTCCTCCTGGTTGACGTTGAGCTTCTCCTGCTTGACCAGCTCGTCGAGGACGAACTGGGTCTTGATGCCCTTGACCGCGGCCTCTTGGGTCTCGGTCTCGAACTCCTCGGCGGTCTTGCCCTGGAGTTCCAGGTACTTGTCGAGGGTGAGACCCATCTGGCCGAGCTGATGGTGCTCCAGGTTGTGCTTGCGGGTGTTGATCTCGTCTTCGAGCAGCTTCTCGGGGACCGGCACCTCGACCAGCTCAAGCAGCTTGTCCAGCACCCGCTCCTGGGCCTGCGTGGCCTGGTCGTACTGCTTCATGTTCGCGAGGCGCTTACGGCTGTCGGCGCGCAGCTCCTCAAGGGTGTCGAACTCGGAGGCGAGCTGCGCGAAGTCGTTGTCAAGCGCGGGCAGTTCGCGGGCGGCGACCTGGGTGACCTTGACGGTGACCTCGGCCGACTGACCCGCCGCGGAGCCGCCCTTCAGCTCGGAGGTGAAGGTGGTCTCGCCACCGGCCTCCAGGCCCGTGACGGCCTCGTCGATGCCCTCCAGCAGCTCACCGGAGCCGATCGTGTAGGACACGCCCTGCGCGACGCCGTCCTCCAGGACCTCGCCGTCGACCTTGGCCTCCAGGTCGACGGTGACGACGTCGCCGTCCTCGGCGGCGCGCTCGACCGGCGTGGTGGAGGCGAAGCGCTCACGGAGCTGCTCGACCGACTTGTCGATGTCCTCGTCGGTGACCTCGATGGCGTCGACCTCGACCTCGATACCCGAGTAGTCCGGGATCTCCAGGGCCGGGCGGATGTCGACCTCGGCGGTGAAGTTCAGCGTCTCGCCGTCCTTCAGCTCGGTGATGTCGACCTCGGGCTGGCCCAGCGGGTTCAGCTCGGCCTCGTTGACCGCGTCCGTGTAGAACTTGGGGAGCGCGTCGTTGACGGCCTCCTCCAGCACGGCGCCACGGCCGAACCGCTGGTCGATGATGCGGGCGGGAATCTTGCCCTTGCGAAAGCCCTTCACCGTGACCTGCTGGTTGATCTTCTTGTACGCCGCGTCGAGGCTGTCCTTGAGCTCCTCGAAGGGCACCTCGACAGTGAGCCGAACCCGGGTCGGGTTCAGGGTCTCCACGGCGCTCTTCACGGTTCGGTCTCCTTGTGGCTGACTTCTTGGGTTCTACCGGAGCCAGACAGGTCCGGCGGATTTCGCCGCCCGGAGGAGTTCGTAGGCCGAGTGGGCCGGGACACACGGGCGCGCAGCTTGCATAGTAACCGCAGCCGGTGAGCGCCCCAAAAGGCGATCACGAGGAAACACTCGGTCGGTGGTCGGGGTGGCGGGATTTGAACCCACGGCCTTCCGCTCCCAAAGCGGACGCGCTACCAAGCTGCGCCACACCCCGTCTGGTGCGACACGTAGGGTACATGCCCGAACCGGATGCGTCCGCAGGTTTACCGGCTCTCTCCGCCGGCGGCGTACCCACAGCCCCACACGTTGGCCTACGAGGTCCGTGACCCGCTACGATGCCTCCTGTGCCGCGGTCGCCCGATCAGCGGCACACCATGTGCGGGCGTAGCTCAATGGTAGAGCCCTAGTCTTCCAAACTAGCTACGCGGGTTCGATTCCCGTCGCCCGCTCTGTACGGCTGAGGCCCAGGTGAGAGGTGGTTTTCCTCTTCCTGGGCCTCAGGTAGTTCCGGGGGCTGATCAGGTGGTGGAGAGAGGCGCCGGGTGGGGACGACCGCGGCCGTGATCGTGGCGGCCGTGCTGCCGGCGGCTTGCGGCGGCGAAGAACACTCGGGCGCGAACGCGGAGGGCGGGGGCCGTTCGGCCGTGGCGGCGGACCGGGCCACGATGACTCCTGACGCGGTGCGGGACGACATCCGGACGGCTGTCGCCGCCGGGGGCTTCGGGCCACCGCGCTTCATCGCCGCGGAGGAACTGCTCAGTTCCTGCGGGGCGGGTGCCCTCGTGCGGGTCGGCACCAAGCCGGATCCGGAGGCCGTCGCCGAGGTCGTCACCGGGCTGAAGAACCGCGGCCGGCGCGAGGCGACGCGGCGCTCCTTCGCCGCCGGCAACGCTTGGGGGCTGGAGAAGAAGGGGTGGATCCTGAGCTTCGTCGCCGGAAGGGTCTCGGAGAAGGCCGTCTCCTTGGGACCGGCGGCGAACGGCAGGGCCGAGCCGAACCGTTCGAGGGGCTGGTGTTCCGAGGAGCGGGCCCGTGCAGCGTCCCTTCCGCCACCGCGTCGCCCTGATCTTCGACAGGGCGCTGCGAGGTTCGCTTCCCGTCGCCCGCTCTGTGGGGCTCAGGGCCAGGTCGGAGCGGCTTTCCTCGGCCTGGCCCGGGTGTTCCGCCGGTGTCCGGCCGACATCGGCCGGGGTAGTCCCTTCGGTCCTGAACAACCGAAGAACACCGGACGACGCCGATCCGCCCGCACCCCTGAGCCAGGGCGAACCGCCGCCCGGTTCACCGCCGGAAAGAGTGAATGGCCGGGCTCGGAGCCACCCCTCTGCCGCCGTGGGGCACTCTGACGGAAAACATCCCCCGATCAGAAGCTGATCGAGTTGATCGTCTCGGCTATCGAGTTGAGGAAGCGCTGGATGGACGGGGCCATGCCGCTCGACGCCAGGAAGAAGCCGAACAGTATGGCGACGATGGCGGGACCGGCCTTGATGTTCCCCCCTCGGATCAACACCACAAGGATGATCGCCAACATCAGCACCACAGACAGTGAAATGGCCACACTGATCACACCCTCGGTCGGTCCGCTCTCCCGGCCTGGGGATGCTGCGCCGCACCCCCGCCAGAACCATCGTGCCACCAACGGGGCCGGGCTATGCGGCGCGTGACACATCGTCGGCCACGCCCCAGCCCCGGTGTGCGGCCCGCACAGCAATTCGAGGGTGCGCCCGCACGGGCCTCAACCGGTAAATACGGAAGCCGGTTTCACGGTCCACACATCACGTTTGCAGGTAATTCGAATTGCCGCCACCCATCGGCACGGAGACGACCTTATGCACCAATGAGTCCGGATGAATCGGTACATTGAGGGCGATCTACTGCCGTCGATGTGCTCATCATCACGCCTCCGAGAGGGGCGAGTTCGGCAAATCCGCGGGTACCCGAAGCCGTTAAGCAGGAAACAACAAGGGAGTTTTACGAAAACCCACGGAGAAGGCTAAGGTGCCTCAGATGTTTGATGCCGCCTCGTCCCCCGGCCAGAACCGAAGGTCACTCCCGCCGGCGCCGTCGCCGCGGGACGCAGTACCCGACGCACACACCCCGCAGGCGAGACCGGGCAAGCAGCGCGACGCCTTCTTCGACAACGCCAAGTACCTGGCGATCCTCCTCGTCGCCATCGGGCACGCCTGGGAGCCGCTGAAGGGCGACAGCCGGGTGCTCCAGGGCGCGTACATGGTCGTGTACGCCTTCCACATGCCGGCGTTCATCATCATCTCCGGCTTCTTCTCGCGCAGTTTCGACATGCGGCCGGACCGGCTCAAGCGGCTGTTGACCGGCGTCGCCGTGCCGTACATCGTCTTCGAGACGGCGTACCCGCTCTTCAAGCGGTACGTCGACCACTCCCCCGAGCAGGAGATCAGCCTGCTGGATCCCTGGTATCTGACCTGGTTCCTGTGCGCGCTGTTCATCTGGCGGCTGACGACGCCGATCTGGAAGGCGATCCGCCGGCCGCTGCCCGTGGCGTTCGCCATCGCGATGCTGGCGACCGTCTCCCCCAGCATCGGCGACGACCTCGATCTGCAGCGGGTCCTGCAGTTCCTGCCGTACTTCGTGCTCGGGCTGTGCATGAAGCCGGAGCACTTCCAGCTGGTGCGCCGCCGTTCGGTACGGTTCGCCGCGGTGCCGGTGTTCGCGGCGGCGCTCGCCTTCGGCTGGTGGGCGGTGCCGCGGGTGAACGCCGCGTGGTTCTACCACCGGGACTCGGCGCAGGAGTTGGGCGTGCCGTGGTGGTGCGGGCCGCTGATGGTGCTCGCCATGTTCGGCTGCTCGCTGCTGCTGACCGTCTGCTTCTTCGCGTTGGTGCCCCGCCGCAAGACGTGGTTCACCGCGCTCGGTGCGGGCACGCTGTACGGCTATCTGCTGCACGGCTTCGTGGTGAAGTTCGCCGACTACCGGGGCTGGTTGGACCATGGCTGGCTGCATCGGCCGGTCGGTGAGGTGCTGGTGAGCGTGCTGGCGGGGGGGCGCCGTCACAGTGCTGTGCACCCGGCCCGTGCAGCGGGTGTTCCGCTTCGCGGTGGAGCCGAGGATGGACTGGGCGTTCCGGGCGGAGGCGGCGTCCGCCACGCGGGAGGGCGCGGCGCGGGAGCGGGGACGGGACAAGGTCCCGGCGTAGAGCGCCGTTTGGGTGCGCGGGAGCGGGTGGAGTGCCTGCGGGGTGCTTTGCGGGCGCGGGGTGCGTTGTGGCTGGGCCAGTCATTGGGGCGTCGGCGGCGGGCGCGCGGCAGCGGCCGGGGGTGCGGGTCCTGCGCCGGTGCCGGGCCCGGTGGTGGCTGGTCTCGTCCGCGCGGCGGAGCCGCATATGGAAACAGCCCCACGCCCCCACAAGGGACATTGCAGCTCGGCCAGTTGACTGGGGCGCCGGCGGCGGGCGCGCGGCAGCAGCCTGGGGCTGCGGGTCCTGCGCCGGTGCCGGGGCGGTGGTGGCTGGCCACGCCCGCGCGGCGGAGCCGCATATCGATACAGCCCCGCGCCCTCATAGGGGCGTTGCAGCTCGGCCAGGCACTGGGCGCGGGTGGCTCGGGTCAGTGGGGGGAAAGGGCTGTGGGGCCCTCTCGGCAGATCAGGAGCAGGGCTCGGTCGTCGTTGACGTCCTTGGCCACCGCTTCGATCAGGTGCCAGGCCGCGCCCTGGAAGCCGTCGGCCACATAGCGGTCGGCCTCGCCGGTGAGCCGGTCCATGCCCTCGGCGATGTCCCGGTCCGAGGTCTCCACCAAACCGTCCGTGAACAGCATCAACACGTCCCCCGGGCGGAGCGAACCCTTCACGGGGTCGAACTGGGCACCGTCGTACACACCGAGCAGCGGCCCCTCGGCGGTCTTCTCCTCCCAGCGCCCGCTGCCCGCACTGAGCTGCAGGCCCGGCGGATGACCTGCCGAGTACAGCTCGTAGTCGCCGGAGTCGAGGTCCAGGACCAGATGGATCGAGGTGGCAAAGCCCTCGTCCCAGTCCTGGCGGAGCAGATAGCCGTTGGCGGCCGGCAGGAAGGCGTGCGGGGGCAGCGAGCCCAGCAGGCCGCCGAACGCGCCGGACAGCAGCAGCGCCCGCGACCCCGCGTCCATGCCCTTGCCGGACACGTCCGTGAGGACGGCCTCCAGCGTGCGCCCGCCGTTCGTGCGGGCCGCGACGACGAAGTCACCGGAGAAGGACTGGCCGCCGGCGGGCCGCAGCGCCATCTCCCGGTGCCAGCCCCGCGGCAGCTTCGGCAGCTTGCTCTGCACACGGATCCGCTCGCGCAGGTCGAACAGCATGGTGCCGCCGCGCCGCCAGGGCACTCCCACCCGGCTGCGGAACTGGGCGGTGAGCAGCCCGAAGAAACCGCAGGCCGCGACCACGAGGACCACGCCGGGGGTGACCCGGGACGGGCCTTCGGTGTACGGGCCGAGCCGGACCGACTCCACGATCAGCGCCGTGGCCGCCGCCGCGTACAGCCCGAGCAGGCTCGCCGGGCGCAGCAGCAGCCCGCCCGCGACGATCGGCAGCACCAGGGCGCCCGGGGAGAACCACACCGAGTTGGCGAGTGTCATGGCCGCGAGCACCGGGACGGTCAGCAGCAGGCCGGCCAGCGCGATCCAGTCGGAGCCGTCGCCGCGGAAGTAGTCCACGGCGCTTCGGCGCAGGCCGACGCGGGCCCGGTGCCACTGCATCCGCCACCGGGCCGTGAAGGTCTCGGCCTTCCCGCGCCGCTCTCGTCCTGCTGCCATCAGTTCGGGACCCTATCCATCGGACCGGCCCCATGACACGGGAGGTCCTGCTTGTCCCCCGTCCGAGGCCCAACTTCACAGTGAACTTCATGGAACGCCGTCCCGCTGCCGCCTGGGGGAAATTCATTCGCTCGTCCCTCGGCGCACTGATACGCATGGTCCATGGCGACTGACCTTGCACAGGGTGACCGTGGGATCGAGCTGCGGGCGGCGCGGCGCGACGAGTTGGACGAGTGGTACGGCAATCTGGTCCGGGCCTTCGGCGGCGTGCCCACAGCGGCCGAGGAGCGTCAGCTGGACCTGGAGCTGACCGAGCCGGAGCGCACCATCGGCGCCTGGGACGGTGACGCCTGCGTGGGAACGGCCGGGGCGTTCGACTTCCGGCTGACCGTGCCCGGCGGGGCGCCGGTGCGGGCCGCGGGCGTCACCATGGTCAGCGTGGCCGCCACCCACCGGCGGCGCGGGGTGCTCACGTCGATGATGCGGCGCCAGTTGGACGACGTACGGTCCTGGGGCCTGCCGCTGGCGGTGCTGACGGCGTCGGAGCCGGCCATCTACGGACGGTTCGGGTACGGCGCCGCCACGTTCCAGGCCCATGCGGAGATCGACACCGGCCGGGTACGGCTCGCGGTGCCGCCCGGCACCGACGACATACGGCTGAGGTACGCCGCGCCGGCCGACGTGCTCGACGCGTGCGAGGCGCTGTACGCCCGGCAGGTGCCGCTGCGCCCCGGGATGGTGGCGCGGCTGCCGGGCTGGGAGCGGGTCGCGCTGCTCGACCCGGAGAGCGAACGCAACGGTGCGTCACCGTTGCAGTGCGTGGTGGCCGAGCGGGACGGGGAACTGGTCGGTTACGCGCGGTTCCGGGTCAAGCCGGACTGGGACCATGGCGGGGCCAAGGGCACGGTGGTGCTGGAGGACCTGGAGGCGGTGGACCCGGCGGCGCAGGCGGCGGTGTGGCGGTTCCTGTTCGACATCGACCTGACCTCGACGCTGCTGGCGCGGGGGCGCCCGGTGGACGAGGCGTGGCAGTACCTGGTGTCGGACATCCGGCGCTGCCAGGTGCGGCTGCGGGACTCGCTGTATGTGCGGCTGGTGGACGTGGGGGCGGCGCTTGAGGCGCGGACGTACCAGGCGCCAGTGGACGTGGTGTTCGCGGTCGAGGACGCCTTCTGCCCCTGGAACGCGGGGCGTTGGCGGCTGACCGGGGACGCGAAGGGCGCGGCGTGCTCGCGCACCGAGGAGCCGGCCGAACTGGCGCTGTCGGTGCGGGAGTTGGGGGCCGTGTATCTGGGTGGGGTGCCGCTGACGTCGCTGGCGGCGGCCGGGCGGGTACGGGAGTTGCGCCAGGGCGCGCTGATGGAGGCCGCGGTGGCCTTCGCCTCACCGATCGCCCCCTGGCTGCCCCACGGCTTCTGAAACCCCCGCCCCAGCGCCTGGGACGCCTGCCGGTGGGGCGGGGGCGTGGCCGTCAGGTGGGTTGGCAGGTGGGGCACCAGAAGAGGTTGCGGGCGGCCAGGGGGGCGGTGCGGATCGCGGTGTCGCAGATGTGGCACGGCTGGGCGGCCCGGCGGTAGACGTACACCTCGCCGCCGTGGTCGTCGACGCGCGGCGTGCGGCCCATCGCCTCGGGGGTGTGCTCGGGGCGTACGGTGTCGATGCGGTTGTGCCGGACGCCCTCGCGCATGAGTGCGACGAGATCGGCCCAGATCGCGTCCCATTCGGCGGGGGTGAGGTCCCGCCCCGCGCGGTAGGGGTCGATGCCGTGCCGGAACAGGACCTCGGCGCGGTAGACGTTGCCGACGCCCGCGATGACCTTCTGGTCCATGAGGAGGGCGGCGATCGTCGTTCGGCTGCGCCGGATGCGGGCGTAGGCGGCGGCCGGGTCGGCGCCGTCGCGCAGCGGGTCGGGGCCGAGGCGCGCGTGGATCGCCCGCTTCTCGGCGTCGGTGATCAGGGCGCAGGTGGTGGGGCCGCGCAGATCGACGTACGAGGTGGCGTTGGCGAGGCGCAGCCGGACCGTGTCGGTGGGCGGCGGCGCGGGGGCGTCGCCGAAGGTGACCTTGCCGAACAGGCCCAGATGGATGTGCACCCAGTCGGCGCCGCGGAAGCCCAGGAAGAGATGTTTTCCGTGGGCTTCCGTGCGGGTCAGCTCCGCCCCGTCGAGCAGGGCGGCGGCGTCCGAGAACTTGCCCTGGGGGCTGCTCACGCGCGTGGGCAGGCCCTGGAAGCGGCCGGCGTAGTCCTGCGCCAGCCGGTGGATGGTGTGCCCCTCCGGCACGGTGTGGCGTCCTCTCCCTCGCCCCGGGCCCGCGCCCGGGGTGGCTCAGTCCTGTTGGGGGTGGTGGGCCGGGATGGGGGGCAGGGCGCCCGTCGTCTCGTAGTCCGACAGCATGTCGATGCGGCGGATGTGCCGCTCGTCACCGGAGAACGGGGTGGTGAGGAAGGTCTCGACGAACTTCGTCGCGTCCTCCTGCGAGTGCATGCGCGCGCCGACGGCCACGACGTTGGCGTTGTTGTGCTGCCGGCCCAGGGAGGCGGTCTCCTCGCTCCAGGCGAGGGCCGCGCGCACGCCCTTGACCTTGTTCGCGGCGATCTGCTCGCCGTTCCCGGAGCCGCCGATCACGATGCCGAGGGAGTCGGGGTCGGCGGCCGTCCGCTGCGCGGCGCGGAGGCAGAAGGGCGGGTAGTCGTCCTGGGCGTCGTAGATGTGGGGGCCGCAGTCGACGGGGTCGTGGCCCGCCTTCTTGAGCCATTCGACGAGGTGGTTCTTGAGTTCGAAGCCCGCATGGTCCGAGCCGAGATACACGCGCATGGCAAGCAGTGTGGCATGGGGTCGCACGGGCGGCAGCTTCGGGTTCCGGCCCACGCCCGGCGCAAAGGAATCCCCCCATGACTTCGCAGCCGACCCGCCCCGCGACTTCGCAGCCGACCCGCCCCACGGCCGCAGACTCCGGCACCACCGGGCCTGCTGGCCGTCCTCGGGGTGCTGGCCGGTGTGGACAGCGACCGGGCGGGGTTCGGCAATCTCACCGACCACGGCGGCTTCCTGCCCCCGGGAGGAGCAGGGCTCGTACGTCGCCGCGCGTGAGGCGCCCAAGCGGCTGGTCAAGCGGCCGGACGACCGTACTGCTGTCGCGCTGGTCGCGGCGACGTCGCGGTGGTACGGACAGGGTGCAGGTCGGCTGACCCGGGCGCCGGCACGCTCGTCCGACGCCGGGGTACGGCGGCCGGCGCCGTTGTGGTCAGCGCCTGTTGACGAACGTCCAGGTGGTGGGGAGGACGCCCATGGCCAGGGCCGCCTTCAGGGCGTCGCCGACCAGGAACGGGGTGAGCCCGGCGGCGATGGCGGCCGACGCGGACATGCCGGTGGCGAGGGCCAGATAGGGGACGCCGATGGCGTAGATGATCGCCTCGCCGAGGATCATCGTGCCCGCGGTACGCAGCACCGAGCGGTCGGCGCCGCGGCGGGCCAGCGCGCCCACGGCGGCGGCGGCCAGCAGCATGCCGAAGACGTACCCGAGGGACGGGGCGGCCGTCCCCGAGGCGCCCTCCGCGAACCACGGCACCCCGGCGATGCCGGCGAGCGCGTACAAGGCGAGGGACAGGAAGCCGCGGCCGGCGCCGAGCGTGGTGCCGACGAGCAGGGCGGCGAAGGTCTGGCCGGTCACCGGGACCGGGGAGCCGGGCACGGGCACCGAGAGCTGGGCCGCGAGGCCGGTGAGCGCGGCTCCGCCGAGCACGAGGGCGACGTCACGCACGCGGGACGAGGGCAGCAGGTCGGCGAGGACGGCGCCGGAACGGGCGTCGGCGGTGGCGGTGCTCATGGGGACTCCGCAGGTGTGGGCAGCCGGGGACACCGCGACGCTATACCGCCTGGTCGGGCCGTTCACCGTCGGCGCTCGACAAAGGCGGGTCCCGAGCGCTGGTCGGCTCCATACAAAGCGTGCGGGTTACACCCGGTGCGAGGTGAGAACGGTCACCGGGGGTGTGATGCCTGGCTCACGCCGGCCCCTCCGGCCGGCGCACGGTCCCGTTCGTCGGCCCCGTTCACGCACCCGCGCGGCCTTTTTGTTGCTAGCGTGTAGTTGCAAGCTCTTCGCAATAAGCCTTCGGACCCTACGGCGCACTCCCGGGTCGTCCCGCCTCGTGATCGTCTTCTCACCCTTCATGCGGCGGGCAAAATGAGGGACCGGCCCCGCGCGGACGTGACGCGCGGGGCCGGTCCTGTTCGTGTACCGGATCGGGGGATTGACGGTCGCCCGGTGCCGTCGGACCCTCGGGGGACACCTCACGGGTCCCGGGGGAGGGCGGGGAGCAGACATGGAGTTCAAGCGGTGCCCGAGCTGTGCTGGGCCGCTCCAGGCGTTCCGTCCGCTCACCGAGGAGGAGAAGACGTTCGTACGGAGGGAGAAACCGGACTTCGCGCCCGGGGCCTACGTCCGCTGCACCCGGGAGGGCTGCCGTCGCTACCAGCGCAGCTTCAACTGGCAGGACGGCGGCTACTTCCCCGCTCCGCAGCCGGACTGACTCACCGGAGCCGGACCGACTCAGAGGTTGCTGAAGTCGGGGCCCCTGGTGCGGGTCCGCTTGATCTCGTAGAAGCCGGGCAGGGAGGCGACGGCAAGGGTGCCGTCCCACAGCCTGAGCGCCTCCTCGCCCTTGGGGACGGGGGTCACCACGGGCCCGAAGAAGGCGATCTGCTCGCCGTCGGGACCGGGTACGGCGATGATCGGGGTGCCCACCTCCTGGCCGACCTTGTCGATGCCCTCCTTGTGGGAGGCGCGCAACTCGGTGTCGTAGGTGTCCTTGTCGGCGTACTCGATCAGGTCGGCGGGCAGGTCCGCGTCGGCGAGGGCGGCGGCGATGCTGTCGCGGCCGGCCCCCAGACCCTCGTTGTGGAAGCGGGTGCCGAAGGCGGTGTACAGCCTGCCGACGGCCTCGTCGCCGTGCAGCTGCTGGGCGGCGACGGCCACCCGGACCGGGCCCCACGCCCTGCCGCCGGGGCGCATGTTCTCGGCGTACTCCTCGGGCAGTTCGTCCAGCCTGTTCTCGTTCAGCACCGCCAGGCTCATCACATGCCAGCGGACCTCTATGTCCCGCGCCTTCGCCACCTCCAGCACCCAGCGGGAGGTCATCCAGGCCCAGGGGCACAACGGATCGAACCAGAAGTCGACGGGGGTCTTCTCTGCCATGTCACTCCTCGGGAGAACGCTTTTAGCGGGGCAACGCGTCGGTTCGTCGCCTCATTCCCCTACTGACCCCGGTCAGGGGCGCATGGCAGGATCGGTCCTGTTCGGCACCGGCCGAACCCCGCCCCACCGCATCAACGAGGGAGTGCCGCCCGTGCCCGGTGAGAATCTGTCCCGCGACGAGGCCCGGGAGCGGGCCGCCCTGCTGTCCGTCGACGGGTACGAGGTGTCCCTGGACGTGCGGTCGGCCGTCGGCGAGGGGGCCGGGGACGGTGCGCCGCGCACCTTCCGCTCGGTCACCACGATCCGCTTCCGCTGCAACGAGCCCGGCGCGTCCAGCTTCGCGGACCTGATCGCGCCGAGCGTGACCGCGCTCTCGCTCAACGGCAGGGACCTCGACCCCAGCGAGGTCTTCGACGGCTCCCGGATCGTGCTGGAGGAGCTGGCCGCCGAGAACGAGCTGGTGGTGGACGCGCAGTGCGCCTACTCCCGGACCGGCGAGGGCCTGCACCGCTTCGTCGACCCGGAGGACGGCGAGGTGTATCTGTACACGCAGTACGAGCCGGCCGACTCCCGCCGCGTCTTCGCGAACTTCGAGCAGCCCGACCTCAAGGCCCCGTTCCGCTTCGAGGTGCGGGCGCCGGAAGGCTGGACGGTGTGGAGCAACGGGGCCGGTGAACGTGCCGACGGTGTCTGGCGGTTCGCCGAGACCAAGCCCATCTCGACGTACATCACCTGCGTGGTGGCGGGCCCCTACCACTATGTGACCGACTCCTACGAGCGGACCTTCGAGGACGGTACGCGGCTGGAGATCCCGCTGGGCGCGATGTGCCGCAAGGGCCTCGCCCCGCACTTCGACGCGGACGACGTCTTCCTGGTCACCCGGCAGGGCCTGGACTTCTTCCACGACCACTTCGACTACCCGTACCCGTTCGGGAAGTACGACCAGGCGTTCGTGCCCGAGTACAACCTGGGCGCGATGGAGAACCCGGGCCTGGTGACCTTCCGCGAGGAGTACATCTTCCGCGGCAAGGTGACACAGGCGTCCTACGAGGCGCGCGCCAACGTCATCCTGCACGAGATGGCGCACATGTGGTTCGGCGACCTGGTCACCATGCAGTGGTGGGACGACCTGTGGCTCAAGGAGTCGTTCGCGGACTTCATGGGCACGTACGCGAACGTCGGCGCGACCCGTTTCACCAACGCCTGGATCACCTTCGCCAACCGCCGCAAGGCCTGGGCGTACCGGGCCGACCAGTTGCCCTCCACGCATCCGGTCACCGCGGACATCCGCGACTTGCAGGACGCCAAGCTCAACTTCGACGGCATCACGTACGCCAAGGGCGCCTCGGTGCTCAAGCAGCTCGTCGCGTACGTCGGCGAGGACGCTTTCCTCGAGGGGGCCCGGCGCTACTTCAAGCGGAACGCGTACGGCAACACCCGGCTCGGCGACCTGCTGTCGGTGCTGGAGGAGACCAGCGGCCGGGACATGGCGGCCTGGGCGCGGTCCTGGCTGCAGACGGCCGGGGTGAACACGCTGACCCCGCAGGTGCTGCTGGACGCCGAGGGCCGGGTGAGCGAACTGGCCGTGCTCCAGGAGGCACCCGAGGCGCATCCCCGGCTGCGTCCGCACCGGGTGGCGGTGGGCCTGTACCGCCGTACCCCGGCCGGGGACCTGGAGCGGTACGCGCGCGTGGCGACGGACGTCGACGGCCCGCGCACCGTCGTGGCCGAGCTGGCCGGCGCCGCCGCCCCCGAGCTGGTGCTGGCCAACGACGACGATCTGACGTACTGCAAGACGCGGCTCGACACCACGTCGCTGGCCACGCTCCGGGACCGGCTGGGCGCGCTGACGGACCCGCTGGCCCGCGCCCAGTGCTGGTCGGCGCTGTGGAACGTGACCCGGGACGCGCTGCTGCCGGCCCGGGACTTCGTCGAGCTGGTGCTGCGCTTCGCGGGCCGCGAGAGCGAGATCGGTGTGCTGCAGATGCTGCACGCGTGGACGAACTCGGCGCTGGTCCACTACGCGGCGCCCGAGTGGCGGGCCACGGGCGAGCGGCTGGTCGCCGACGGCGCCCTCCACGAGCTGCGGCGGGCTGAGCCGGGCAGCGAGCACCAGCTGGCCTGGGCGCGGTTCTTCGCGTCGGTGGCGTCGAGCGAGGCGGACCTCGGGCTGCTGCGGGAGCTGCTGGAGGGCACCACGAAGATCGACGGACTTGAGGTGGACCAGGAGCTGCGCTGGGCGTTCCTGGAGCCGCTCGCCGCCCATGGGGCCGCCGACGAGGCCGTGCTCGCGGCGGAGCTGGCCCGCGACGACACGGCGTCCGGCAAGCGGCACCAGGTCCGCTGTCTGGCCGCCCGGCCCTCGGCCGCGGTCAAGGCGCAGGCGTGGGCACAGGTGGTGGAGTCTCAGGTGCTGTCCAACGCGCTGGTCGAGGCGACCATCGCGGGGTTCGCGCAGCCCTCGCAGCGGGAGCTGACGGCGCCGTACGCGGAGCAGTACTTCGCGGTGATCGAGCGGGTGTGGCGGGAGCGGTCGATCCAGATCGGCATGGACGTGGTCAGGGGCCTGTTCCCGGCCTACCAGGACTCGCCGGGGACGCTGGCGGCCGCGGACGGGTGGCTGGAGTACCACCGGGAGGCGGCTCCCGCGCTGCGCCGGCTGGTGCTGGAGGCGCGGGACGACCTGGCGCGGGCGCTGCGCGGGCAGGCCCACGACGCCGCCAGCTCTGGCCAATGATCGGTCCGTCCGTGACCGTTACGGAATTCGGTCAACAGCAGCCGTAACCCCTGGACCGCACCCGAACGGACCAGGGGTTTTCGGGGTCTACTCGGCATCCGAACATCCGTCCTTTAGTGCCGCCTTGTCCGTATTTGTCGACGAGCGTGTAACAGCGGTTACAAGGCGGTCCGGTGGCGGGAATCCGGAGATCATGACCCACAACACCCCGCTCTCCCCCCGCCCCCTCCACCACCTCAGCGACATCCACCGCCGGGTGCTGACCGCGGCACAGCTGCGCAAGCACGGCGTCCCGGCGGCCGAGCTGACCGAGCGGTGCCGCCCCGGCGGCCCCTGGCGGCAACTGCTGCCGGGCGTGGTCCTGTTGCGCTCCGGGCCACCCACGAGCGAGGAGCGCCTGCACGCCACGCTGCTGTACGCGGCCCGCGTCCCGGGTACGGGCGTGCCGCCGCAGCCCAGCCCGGAAGGGCCGCACGGCCCCGTGTACGCCGAGGCGATGATCACCGGGCTGGCCGCGCTGACCCTGCACGGCTTCGCCTCGGCTCCCCCGCTGCCGGCCCTGGACCGCATCGACGTGCTGGTCCCGCGCGCCCGGCGGCTGCGCTCCACGGACGCGGTGCGCATCGTCCGTACGCCGGTCATGCCCGCCCCGCAGCAGGTGACCGGCCTGCCGGTGGCGCCGGTGCCGCGGGCCGTGGCGGACGCGGTCGCGGATCTCGCGGAGGCGCGCGAGGTGCGTCCGCTGCTGTCCGAGGCGGTCCGCGCCGGCCACTGCGAGCCGACCGCCGTGGTCCGCGAACTGCACCAGGCCAGGCTGCTCGGCCGGCCGCATGTGGTGGACGCGGTGGACTCGCTGCTGGCCGAGGGCAGGGCCCTCGCCGAGGACCGCCTGTACCGGATGGTGCGGGAGAACGGCCTGCCGGACCCGGTGTGGAACGTGGATCTGCGGCTGCCCGGCGGCCCGCACCTCGGCGGTCTGGACGCCTACTGGCCCGACGAGGCGGTGGCGGTGGAGCTGGACACCCGGGCCGCGCGCCAGGACGAGGACGCGCTCTGGTCGGAGTACGCGCGCAAGCGCGAGCACTTGGAGCGCCTCGGCATCACGGTCGTGCACATCTCCCCGAGGAAGCTCCGGGAGTCGCTTGAGCAGCAGGCGGCGGTGGTCCGCACCGCGCTGACGGCGTCCGGCGACCGCCCCCCGGCCGCCCATGTCCTCGTCCTGCCCCGGTGATCGGGCGCAGCGAAGTCCGCTGGGGTTCGGCAGCGCCCGAGGGGCCGCGGGGCCGTGGCGACCTGCGGCTCCGCCGCGCGGGCGGACCGGCCCCGCTGCTGCCGCGGCCGGCCGACGGCCCCTTACGACACCGCCGAAACGGCGGCTAACAGAATTCGCCCTCCAGCACCGCCTCCATGTTCCCGGCCCAGTCCCCGTTGAAGTTGACCGCCAGCGCGTGCCGGCCGTCGGCCGTCGTCACCGCCGAGGAACCGGAGCCGTGGATGCCCCCGTCGTGCCCCCAGACATGGACGCCGCAGGACAGGGTGCGGTCCATGAGGCCGAGACCGTAGCCCGCGTTCGGCGTGCCGACGGCCTCGACCGTCGTCTTCATCTCCTTCAACTGCCGTGCGGGCAGCAGGTCGCCGCGCAGCAGCGCCCGATAGAACCGGATCAGGTCCGACGAGTCGGAGATCATCTCGCCCGCGGAGGACGCGATGGACGGGTTCAGCCTCGTGACGTCGTACGAGGGGCCCGTCGTGGTCTGCGCGAGCTTCGAGTAGGCGCGGCTGCTGGGCCGCGGGAGACTGACCCGGGTGCCCGGCACCGAGGTGCCCGTGAGCTTCAGCGGGCGGACGATCCGCCGGTCGATCTCCTCGGCGTAGGGGCGGCCCGTCACCCGCTCGATCACCATGCCCGCCAGGATGTAGTTGGTGTTCGAGTAGTTCCAGGACGTGCCCGGCGCGAAGTCCGGCCGGTGGCCCATGGCGATCGCCACCAGCTCGCTCGGGGCCAGGGTGTCGTAACGGTGCCGGAAGAAGCCGTCCTTGAGGAAGTAGGTGCGGCCGAACGCCTCGTCGGCCGTGTAGTCGTAGATGCCGCTGGTGTGGTTCAGGAGCATGCGCAGGGTGATCCCGCGGCCGTCGTGGCCGTGGCCGCGCACCACCCCGGGCAGCCAGGTGTCCACCGGGTCGTCCAGCGACACCCGGCCCTCGGCCTCCAGTTGGAGCAGGACGGTGGCGACGAAGGTCTTGGTGATGCTGCCGACGCGGTAGCGGTCGGCGGCGGAGCGCGGGGCGCCGGTGCGGGTGTCGCCGACGCCGGCCGTCGCCGACCAGGTGCCGTGGGCGTCCCGGACCCCCGCGGTGACGCCGGGTACGCCGTCGGCGACCGCGGCCTCGATGGCCCGTCGGGTGGCCGCGTGGCCGTCGGCTCCCTGGGCGGGCCCGGCCGCAAGCGCCGGTCCCGCGAGCGCCGACGACAGCACCACGACCGTCGCTCCCACCACTGCCGTACGTACGGACATGTCGTTCCCCCTACCTGCTGGGCTCGTTGAGCTGGGTCGCGGGGAGGGACACCGAGGCGGTGGGGGAGGTTGCCTCGCCGTGGGCCGGTTGAGCGCGTTTTGGCCCTTGTGGCTCAGCCCTTCTTCAGCACCAGCTCCGTGTTGCGGTCGGCCGCGGAGCCCGCGAGCGTCCTGTTGGCGCCGGGTGCGTTGAAGGACAGTTCACGATAGAGGGTGGCCAGGCCGGTCTGGGACAGGTCCGTGTAGTCGGACCGGGGCGGTGCGGCGGACTCGACGAGCGTGGTGAACAGCGACAGCGTGCCGTCCTTGTTGTCCACCAGCTCGATCACCCGGGCGAGTTGGGGGTGGTCGACGTGCGAGGCGGTGGAGATCTCCCAGAAGGAGCGGCGGCCGGCGGCGGCGTGCGGGGTGATGACGTTGCGGTGGATGTGCCCGTTCACCCAGGCCAGCACGTTGGCGTGGCGCGTGAGGACGGAGACGACCGCGGCGCCGTCGTGCCGGCGCTCGCCGGGGCGGGCCGGATCGGGGCGGGCGTTGTCCATCGAGCCGCTGGTGTGGTGGCTGAAGACGATCGCGTACGCGTCCTCGTGGTCCCGCAGGGTCTTGTCCAGCCAGTTCAACTGGGCGGTGCCGATGGAGCCTTCGTAGTGGCCGCCCGGGTCGGTGGTGTCCAGGCTGATGCCGATCACGTCGTCGGTGATGCGGAACGCGTAGTACTGGGTGCCGGCGTCCACGTTGGCCGAGGAGTACCCGTGGCCGACCGGCCCGGATCCGGTGTGCGCCGGGTCGAGATGGGCCTTGAGGTACTCGGCCGGGGTGTACGGGGCGCGCTTCTCGTCGGGCGTGACGGACCGCAGGTCGCGCGCGTGCGCCTTGAGCAGGTCCCGCAAGCCCGCGCCGTGCGGGTCGCTGGCGTTCTTGATGGTGTCCTGGAGTTTCTTCGCCTCGGCCGCGTCCAGGCTCATCAGCTTCTTGCCGCCGACCGCGTACTCGGTGAGATAGGGGTCGCCGTGGGAGCCGTAGCAGCCGAGCGGCAGGGAGTCGTGGTTGCCGACCGTGGAGTACCAGGGCAGGTTCAGGCCGGGGCTGCGGACCTCGCGGACCGCGGCCGCCAGATAGCCCTCCAGCCGCGGGAATCCGAACGTCTTGTCCCGGTCGCGGAGCACCGAGTCGGGCTGCCAGAACATCTTGAGGCCGCTGTTCTGGACGCCTTCGTAGTGCCGCGGATCACCGGAGTTCGGGGTGATGGTGCCGCCGCTCATGACCTTCATGAACCACTCCAGTTCGGAGTGGGCGTTGTTGTCGGTGTTGTCGCCGGTGGTCATGACGCAGTGCAGCGGCGACCCGGTGACCGGCGCGCCGCGCAGCGCGTTGACCCGCTCGACCAGCGAGACGGCACCCGGCACGGTCAGCGCCTCGTGCGGGCGCCAGGCGTGCGGGTCGGTGGAGCGCAGGAACTCCAGCCGCAGCGGGTGCTGGACGTCCATCAGATGCAGATCGGTGAGCTGCACGAACGCGGCGAGCGGGGTGCGTCGGCCCGCGCGGCCGGACTTGGGCGCGGCCAGTTCGTCGCGCACCACCCGCGGCCAGCCGGGCCCGTCGCCGAGCCGCCGGTAGCCGGAGCCGCCCCGGGGGGCGGCGACGGAGTCCACGGTGGTGCCCCTGGTGTAGGGGGCGAGCGGCGGCGCGGGCGCCTTCCGGGACGAGGCGAGGGGCGCCTCGGAGGCGGTGGCGGCCTGGCTGTCGGTGGGGCGCAGGGCGTAGCCGACGCCCGCGGACAGGGACACCGCTCCGACGGCGGCGAGGACGGTACGGCGGTTGACCCCCAGAGCGGAGGTGGCGACAGAGCGTGTGCGCGACATGGCGCGATCTCCCCGGGTGCGAACGCGTCGGCAGTGGCCGCGGGCGATCGCCATTGCGAACGTCCCGCTCACTCTGGATCGTTGGCACCTGGGGTGACCTGCGCGTGAACGAGGCGGCAACGTGCGGCGCCGATCACCGTACGTGGATCACGGCGTACGGTGCGCGGTCATACGGCGGACCGCGGGCGGCCGGGGGCCGGTCACTCCGGGTTCATCTGCGGGGGTAGGGGACGGCCACCGGACGCCGCCTGGGGCCGTCCCGCGGCCGGGCGTTCGCGCCACAGCCGCAGCGCGGCGTCGACCAGCGGCACCCGGTTCAGGCCGGCCACCGCGGACAGGTCCTGCCAGGCGGCCAGATCGGTGGAGCCGTTGACCTCGTTGCGCAGTTCGCCGCCGGTGATCCGGCCCTCGTAGACGAGCCGTACGCCGTGGTGGTCGACGGTGCGGCCGAAGCGGCCCGGCACAGTCCGGCGCAGCGAGTCCACGCCGAGCAGTGCGGTCACCTCGACGTGATAGCCGGTCTCCTCGCACACCTCGCGGCGCACCGTGTCGTAGGGGTCCTCGCCGTGCTCCATGCCGCCGCCGGGCAGCACCCACTCGGGCGGTCCCGCGGGGGCGGGCGAGCGGGCGAGCAGGATCTGTCCGTCGCGGACGCACACGGCGTAGGCCGCCACCCGAAGTCCCTTGCGCACGAACCGACGTTAGCCGTGACACCCCCGGTCCGGGAACGGGGCGACGGGCCGGGCGACGGGGCGACGGCACACCGCCACCGCAGGCGTCAACGATGTCGGAACAATCAGCGAAAGACCACCCTTTGGACATCTAAGTCCCCCGTGACGTATGGCGGATGTACGCCATACGTCCCCCACGCCGCAGTCAACTCTCCCCAAACTTCTCACCTTTGGGTCAAGCTGAGCGATCGTCCGGCACCGAGATCCGGACTGCCGTGCTCAACGTTCCTTATACACACAAGGGATGCCGATGACCCTCTCCCCCAAGAGCGACCCGATACCGAGCGCGAGACGCGTGGCCCGCATCGCCGTGGCCGCGGGCCTGGTGGCCGCGCTCTGCGCGGTCGGCCCGATACCCCTGGCCGTCGCCGCGACCACCACCGCGCCGACGGCCGCCCCCGGCGTCAAACCCGCCCACGACAAGCTGGGTTCGGACGACGCCGACCTGCTCGCCGAGGCCAAGGCGGCCGGCGAGAAGAACGTCACCATGATGATCGCGACCGCGCCCGGCCGGACCGCGCAGGTCGCCGAGCAGCTGGACGCGGTCAAGGGCGGCTCCGTCGGCCGCACCTACGACCGGCTGGGCTACGTCCGTGCCACCGTCCCGACCGGCAGGGCGGACGCGGCCATCGCCGCCGCCGCCAAGCTCTCCTCGGTGCACGCCATCGACCTGCGCCAGGAGATCCCGCTCGACGACCCGACGCCGAGCGCGGACACCGCCGAGGGCGCCAAGTCCGGCGCCACGGCGAGGACCTACCCGGCACCGGGCAGGAACACCCCGGCGAAGAACCCGTACAACCCGTCCTTCGAGACGGGCGCCGTCGACTTCGTGAAGAACAACCCGAAGGCGGACGGCCGCGGCGTCACCATCGGCATCCTCGACTCCGGCGTCGACCTCGGCCACCCGGCGCTGCAGAAGACCACCACCGGCGAGCGGAAGATCGTCGACTGGGTGACGGCCACCGACCCGATCGTCGACGACGACCAGACCTGGCGTCCGATGGTGTCGGCGGTCTCCGGGCCGTCGTTCGCCTACAACGGCCAGAACTGGCAGGCCCCGGCGGGCTCCTACCAGGTCAGCGTCTTCAAGGAGTCCGCCACCGCGGACGGCGACGCGGCCGGCGACGCCAACCGGGACGGCGACACCACCGACTCCTGGGGCGTGCTCTACGACCCCGCGGCGGGCACCGTCCGGGTCGACCTGAACAACAACAACGACTTCGGCGACGACACCCCGATGAAGCCGTACAAGGACGGCTACCAGGTCGGCTACTTCGGCGCCGACGACCCGAAGACCGACGTGGTCGAGCGGCAGCCGTTCGTCGTGCAGATCCGCAAGGACGTGCCGATGGACCCCTACGGCGGGTCCTGGGTCGGCAAGAAGGCCGACTTCGTCAACATCGGCGTCATCGAGTCGGAGCACGGCACGCACGTCGCCGGCATCACCTCCGCCAACGGCCTGTTCGGCGGGAAGATGAACGGCGCCGCACCCGGCGCGAAGATCGTCTCCTCCCGTGCCTGCACCTGGGGCGGCGGCTGCACCAACGTCGCGCTCACCGAGGGCATGATCGACCTCGTGGCCGACCGCGGCGTCGACATCGTCAATATGTCGATCGGCGGCCTTCCGACGCTCAACGACGGCAACAACGCGCGCGCCGAGTTGTACACGCGGCTCATCGACACCTACGGCGTGCAGCTCGTCATCTCCGCGGGCAACTCGGGACCCGGCGCCAACACGATCGGCGACCCGGGCCTGGCCGACAAGGTGATCTCGGTCGGCGCAAGCGTCTCCAAGGAGACCTGGGCCGCCGACTACGGCTCCCGGGTGGAGAAGAAGTACGCGATGATGCCCTTCTCCTCCCGCGGACCGCGCGAGGACGGCGGCTTCACCCCGACCCTGACCGCGCCCGGCGCCGCGATCAACACCACCCAGACCTGGCTGCCCGGCGGCCCGGTCGCCGAGGCGGGCTACTCCCTGCCGGCCGGCTACTCGATGCTCCAGGGCACCTCGATGGCCTCCCCGCAGGCGGCCGGCGCGAGCGCCCTGCTGCTGAGCGCCGCGAAGCAGCGGCACATCGACCTCACCCCGGCAAAGCTGCGCACCGCCCTGACCTCGACCGCCGACCACATCAAGGGTGTGCAGGCGTACGAGGAGGGCGCGGGCCTGATCAACATCGTCGACGCGTGGAAGTCCATCAAGAAGGACGCGAACGCACACGCCTACACGGTCAAGGCGCCGGTCGACACCGCGATCGACTTCGCGCTGAAGACGCCGGGCTTCGGCACCGGCCTGTACGACCGCGAGGGCGGGCTGAAGGCCGGGCAGAAGAAGACGTACGACGTCACGATCACCCGTACCTCCGGCGCGGACAAGGCGCTCCGGCACAAGCTGCGCTTCGAGAACAACGCCGCCGGCACCTTCCGGATCGTCGGCTCCGACGAGGTGAAGCTGCCGCTGAACAAGCCGGTGACCGTCAAGGTGCAGGCCGCCCCGGGGTCCGCGGGCCTCAAGAGCGCGATCCTGGAGGTCGACGACCCGAAGACCGAGGGCGTCGACAGGCAGATCCTCACCACGGTCGTGGTCGCGGCGCCGGTCCACCACACCTACTCCGCGTCGGGTTCGGTGCAGCGCAACAGCACACGGTCGTACTTCCTGACGGTCCCCGAGGGCGCCAAGTCCCTGGAGGTCGCGATCGGCGGGCTGAAGGACAAGAGCCAGACCCGGTTCATCTCCGTCCACCCGTACGGCGTTCCGCTCGACAACACCTCGACGCCGTACTGCTACAACAACTACCTGGACGGCAACGGCTGCCGGCCCGACGTGCGCTCGTACGCCGACCCGCAGGCCGGGGTCTGGGAGGTCGAGGTCGAGTCGCGCCGCACCTCGCCGCTGCTCGACAACCCGTACAAGCTGGACGTCGCCGTCCTCGGCGCGGCCTTCGACCCGGCGACCGTGACCGTGCCCGAGGCGAAGGTCGGCGTCCCGGCCACCGCCTCCTGGAAGGTCACCAACCAGTTCGCCGCCCTGGACGGCAAGCTGGTCGGCGGTCCGCTCGGCTCCGCGAAGTCCGACCGGCCCGCCATCAAGGAGGGCGAGAGCGCGATCACCGAGGTGACCGTGCCGGAGGGTGCCCAGTCCCTGGACGTCGCCATCGGCAATGTCTCCGACACCGCCGCCGACCTGGACCTGACCGTGTACGACGCGAACGGCAACCAGGTCGCCAAGTCCGCGGACGGCGACTCGGAGGAGGCGGTCTCCATTCCCGAACCGGCCGCGGGCACCTACACCGTCGAGGTCGACGGCTACTCGGTGCCGGCCGGCTCCACCGACTACGACTACCGGGATGTGTTCTTCGCCGCCACGCTCGGCACCGTCACGGTCGACGGGTCGACGCCGGTGAAGCTCGGCACGGGCGCCTCGGCCACGATGTCCGGACAGGTCACGGCCGCCGCGCCGGCCCCGGAGGGGCGCGAACTCTTCGGCCGGGTGCAGCTGGTGAACGCGCGCGGCACGGTCGCGGGCTCGGGCAGTGTGCAGATCGGGAAGGTCACTCCGTGACGTCATGACGTCGTAGGCACTGTGTCACGGTGCCTACGGTGAGCTGGGGGCGGGCGGCCCGGCGGGCGCCCGCCCCTTCGCCGTGTCTCACGGGCACCCGGCGACGGGCGTGGCCGCCAGGCCCCGTTCGACGCTCGTGCGTTGCTCCGCGATCTCCCGCCCGTCCGTCACCCACAGGTCGGGGGCGTCGGCGCCGCGCGGCACGGCCAGCAGGACATGCTCGCCCGGGCGCGGCGCGACGGCCTCGTCCGTCACCACGGTGACCTGGGTCTTGCCACGCTCGGGCCGGTAGTAGCGGGTCACGCGCAGGGTGACCCGCTGCGACCCGGTGCCGGGCACCGTCTCGACGTCGACGACATCGCCCTCGACCACGAGCCGGGCGCACACCGCCGGGTACGCCGAGCCGCTGTCGGACCGGCTGTCGGAACCGCTCTCGGCCTTGGCCGCGCTGTCGCCGGCGCCCGCCGACAGGCCGGTGTCGGACCGGGTCAGCAGCCAGCCCAGGCCGGCCAGGACGGTCACCACGCAGGCCAGGGCCAGGGCGCCGAAGGCGAGCGCCGGGAAGCGGCGCCGGGGACGCTCGGGCCGCGCAGTGCGCCGCGGCGCGGGAGTCCCGGCCGGGGCGGGCGCCGCGAGGGCGTCCCCGATGATCCTCAACTGCTGTCGCAGCAGCGCGACATCGGCCTGTGCGGCGCGGTGCTCGGCGGCGGCCCGGGGGTCCGTCCCGGCCATGTCCGGGTCCGCCTCCCCGGTGATCGCGGCCAGCAGCGCGTCGGTGCCGTCGTACGGATCGTGCTCGGCGGTCACGTCACACCACCTCGTCCTCGTGCAGGCGGGCGCGCAGGGCCCGGACCGCCGTGTGCAGCCTGCTCTTGACCGTGCCCTCGGGGATGCCGAGTTCCCGGGCGATCCCGCGCACCGGAAGATCGGCGTAGAACCGCAGGACGAGGACCTGACGCTGGGCGTCGGGCAGATCGTCCAGGCCCTGGGCGACGGCGAGGGAGAGCAGGCTGGTCTCCTCGCCGGAGGGGTGGTCCGCCTGCCGGAGCGAGGCCAGCCGTTCCCCGAGCCGTTCCTGGCGGCGTTTGGCCCGATGCCAGTCCATGGCCAGATTGGAGGCCACGACCGCCGCCCACGCGGACACGTCGCGCGGCGCCTCCTCGCCCTTCGCGGCCCGCTCCAGCAGCCGCAGGCGTACCTGCTGCACCCCGTCCGGCAGGTCCGCCTGCGGTACGCCGCCCAGTGCCAGCACCGCCCGCACCCGCCGTTCCTGGGCCGCGTCCAGCGGATCGTCGCCCCGGCCGGCGATCGGCTCCGGGCCGCGCCGGGCCCTTCTGCGCAGCACAAGCCACCCCCTCACCACGTTTCTCCTACGACGCCACGGTCGGCCGGAACGTTCGGGGGATTCTCCGGGCGGGTGGAGGCGTACGTCACACCGCCGTGTGGCGGGGTCGGCAGCGGGCAGCCGGGAGGCAGCACAGCTTGCGGCGCAACGGCATCCACGGGGGAATTTCTCCAGCTCAACGGGGGTGTGGACGGGACACACCGGGTCGGCGGCCGGGCGCGCTCGGCCCGGTCGTCGGCCGCGCCCGGCAAAGAAGTGGACACGCGGACCGGGCCGGGCCGCATGATGGAAAGGCCGCCGCCGGGCCGTGCCGGCGGGCAGCGCCCGCAGCACACAGGCGGAACACAACGGAACACCACGGAACACGCGGACAGCGCACACGTAGAGGGAGTCGCCGTGAGGGTCGGAATCGTCGGAGCCACCGGGCAGGTCGGCACGGTCATGCGCAGGATCCTCACCGAACGGAACTTTCCGGTGGACGAACTGCGTCTGTTCGCCTCCGCCCGTTCCGCCGGCACGGTCCTCGACGGCGTGCCCGTGGAGGACGCGGCGACCGCCGACTACACCGGCCTGGACATCGTCCTGTTCTCGGCGGGCGGCGCCACCTCCCGGGCGCTGGCCGAGAAGGTCGCCGCCCAGGGCGCCGTCGTGATCGACAACTCCTCGGCCTGGCGGCGGGATCCGGACGTACCCCTGGTGGTCTCCGAGGTGAACCCGCACGCGGTCGCGGACCGCCCCAAGGGCATCATCGCCAACCCGAACTGCACGACGATGGCCGCGATGCCGGTCCTCAAGCCGCTGCACCGGGAGGCGGGCCTGGAGGCGCTGGTCGTCGCCACCTACCAGGCGGTCTCCGGCTCGGGCCTCGCGGGCGTGGCGGAGCTGCACGGGCAGGCCCAGAAGGTGGTGGCCGAGGCGGACCGGCTCACCCACGACGGCTCGGCCGTCGTCTTCCCGGAACCGCAGGTCTACAAGCGGCCCATCGCCTTCAATGTGCTGCCCCTCGCGGGCAACCTCGTCGACGACGGACTGAACGAGACCGACGAGGAGCAGAAGCTGCGCCACGAGTCCCGCAAGATCCTGGAGATCCCCGGCCTGAAGGTCTCCGGCACCTGTGTGCGCGTCCCGGTCTTCTCCGGCCACTCCCTCCAGGTCAACGCGCGCTTCGCGCGTCCGCTGTCCCCGGAGCGTGCCACGGAGCTGCTCGCCGAGGCGCCGGGCGTGGTCCTCACCGACATCCCGACCCCGCTCCAGGCGGCCGGCCAGGACCCGTCGTACGTCGGCCGCATCCGCCGCGACGAGACGGTGGACAACGGCCTGGCCCTGTTCCTCTCCAACGACAATCTGCGCAAGGGCGCGGCCCTGAACGCCGTCCAGATCGCGGAACTCGTCGCGGCCGAACTGACGGCCTGACCCCGCACGAGGGTGCGCCCACCCAGTGGGCGCACCCTCGCGTGGTTCACAGGGCGAGGTGCCTGCGCAGGGCCACGTCGATCTCCGCCATGTGCTGCCGGGGCACCGATCCGATCGGCCGTAGCAGCCGGTCCGGGGCGAGCGCACGCACCTGCTCGCACTGCGCCTTGGAGTCCTTGGGAAGACCGCATTCGTCGGCGGGAAGCAGCACCTGGAACGGATACACGCGAGCCGTGTTCGACGTCAGAGGAACCAGCGTGATGACGCCACGGCCCGTTCGTTCGACCGCCGCGTTGGCGCCGTCGTTCGAGACGATCACGGCGGGACGACCCTTGTTCGCCTTGCTGCCCCGTGCCGGCTCGTAGTCGACCAGGTAGATGTCACCGCGCTTCATCGCTCAGCCCGTCCCCCGAGAACCGGTCCCAGAACTCCGCGTCCTCGCTGCCGTCCCACTCGGCGAACGCCTCCGCGTACTGTTCCTCGAGCTGTGCCTGCTTCAGCAGCTCGATGGCGGCGTGGATCACGGCCGAACGGGACTCCGCGTCGGTGCGGGCCGCGTACTCGTCGACGAAGGCGACATCCTCCTGCGGCAGGCTCACACTGATCTTCATACCATCACGGTAGTGGGGTATGACCAAGGCGGCTACCCGACGTACTACCGTCCGGGCGCCAACCTCTGCGTACCGGGTGTCGTCATGCCCCAGGCTCACGCGCGTCCGCCCCGGTCACCGGCGGAATATGGACATCGCGTTCCGTGGATGACCCGTGGAAGGATGGCGTAACGCACACATAACGAGGAGATGACCGCGTGCCTGGCACAAACCTGACTCGCGAAGAGGCTCAGCAGCGGGCGAAGCTGCTCACCGTTGACTCCTACGAGGTCGATCTCGACCTCTCCGGGGCGCAGAGTGGGGGAGGTACCTACCGGTCCGTGACCACGGTGCGCTTCGACGTCGCCGAACAGGGCGCCGAGTCCTTCATCGACCTGGTGGCCCCCACGGTCCACGAGGTGACGCTGAACGGTGACCCGCTCGACCCGGCCGAGGTCTTCGCCGACTCCCGGATCGCGCTGCCCGGCCTGCTGACGGGCCGCAACGTGCTGCGGGTCGTGGCCGACTGCGCGTACACGAACACCGGCGAGGGGCTGCACCGCTTCGTCGACCCGGTCGACGAGCAGGCGTACCTGTACACCCAGTTCGAGGTGCCGGACGCCCGCCGGGTCTTCGCCTCGTTCGAGCAGCCGGACCTGAAGGCGACCTTCCAGTTCACCGTGAAGGCGCCGACGGGCTGGACCGTCATCTCCAACTCCCCGACGCCCGAGCCCAAGGACGACATCTGGGTCTTCGCGCCGACGCCGCGCATCTCGACGTACATCACCGCGCTGATCGCTGGCCCGTACCACTCGGTGCACAGCGTGTACGAGAAGGACGGCCGGAGCGTGCCCCTCGGCATCTACTGCCGTCCCTCGCTCGCCGAGTTCCTGGACTCGGACGCGATCTTCGAGGTGACCCGGCAGGGCTTCGAGTGGTTCCAGGAGAAGTTCGACTACGCGTACCCGTTCGAGAAGTACGACCAGCTCTTCGTGCCGGAGTTCAACGCCGGCGCGATGGAGAACGCGGGCGCGGTCACCATCCGGGACCAGTACGTCTTCCGGTCCAAGGTGACCGACGCGGCCTACGAGATGCGGGCCGAGACCATCCTGCACGAGCTGGCCCACATGTGGTTCGGCGACCTGGTCACCATGGAGTGGTGGAACGACCTGTGGCTGAACGAGTCGTTCGCCACCTACACCTCCATCGCCTGCCAGGCCCACGCGGCGGACTCCCGGTGGCCGCACGCGTGGACCACCTTCGCCAACTCCATGAAGACATGGGCCTACCGGCAGGACCAGCTGCCCTCCACGCATCCGATCATGGCCGAGATCCGCGACCTGGACGATGTGCTCGTCAACTTCGACGGCATCACCTACGCCAAGGGCGCCAGCGTGCTCAAGCAGCTCGTCGCGTACGTCGGCATGGACGAGTTCTTCACGGGCGTGCAGGCGTATTTCAAGCGCCACGCGTACGGCAACACGCGCCTGTCCGACCTGCTGGGCGCCCTGGAGGAGACCTCCGGCCGCGATCTGAAGACCTGGTCGAAGAAGTGGCTGGAGACGGCAGGCATCAACCTTTTGCGGCCGGAGATCGAGACGGACGCCGACGGCGTCATCACGTCGTTCGCGATCCGCCAGGAGGCCCCGGCGCTGCCCGTCGGCGCCAAGGGCGACCCCACGCTGCGCCCGCACCGCATCGCGGTCGGCCTGTACGACATGGACGAGGCGAGCGGCAAGCTGGTGCGGGACGACCGGATCGAGCTGGACGTGGACGGCGAACTGACGGCCGTGCCCCAGCTGGCCGGGCGGCGCCGCCCGGCCGTGGTCCTGCTCAACGACGACGACCTGTCGTACGCGAAGGTCCGCCTCGACGAGGCGTCCCTCGCCTTCGTCACCGACCACCTCGGCGACTTCGTGTCCTCGCTGCCCCGCGCCCTGTGCTGGGCATCGGCCTGGGACATGACCCGGGACGCGGAGCTGGCCACCCGTGACTATCTGTCCCTGGTGCTGTCCGGCATCGGCAAGGAGTCCGACATCGGCGTGGTGCAGTCGCTCCAGCGGCAGGTGAAGCTGGCGATCGAGATGTACGCCGACCCCGCCGCCCGGGAGGCGCTGCTCACCCGCTGGACGGACGCCACGCTGGCGCATCTGCGCTCCGCCGCGGCGGGCAGCGACCACCAGCTGGCCTGGGCCCGGGCGTTCGTGGCGACCGCGCGTACGCCGGAGCAGCTGGACCTGCTGGAGAGCCTGCTGGACGGCACGCACACGGTCGAGGGCCTGGCCGTGGACACGGATCTGCGCTGGGCGTTCGTGGAGCGGCTTGCGGCGGTCGGCCGGTTCGACGAGGCGGAGATCGCGGGCGAGTACGAGCGGGACAGGACCGCGGCCGGCGAGCGGCACGCGGCCACGGCGCGGGCGGCCCGTCCGACGCCGGAGGCGAAGGCGGAGGCGTGGGCGTCGGTCATCGAGTCCGACAAGCTCCCGAACGCCGTCCAGGAGGCGGTGATCGGCGGCTTCGTGCAGAGCGACCAGCGTGAGCTGCTGGCGCCCTACACGGAGCGGTACTTCGAGGTCGTCAAGGACATCTGGGCGTCCCGCTCGCACGAGATCGCCCAGCAGATCGCCCTCGGCTTCTACCCGTCGATCCAGGTGTCCGAGGAGACCCTGCGCAGCACGGACGCCTGGCTCGCCGCCGCCGAGCCGGGCGCGGCCCTGCGGCGCCTCGTCTCGGAGTCCCGCGCGGGCGTGCAGCGGGCCCTGAACGCCCAGGCGGCGGACGCGGCGGCGGCGACCGCGTAACGCCCGCGGCAATCTCGCCCCGGGGCAGCCGGGGGCGCCGAACCCGGCGCCCCCGGCTGTTCTTGACGTCTAAGTAGCTTGGCTTCAAGCTACTTAGCGCCAAGTCACCTTGCGGGTCGGTCGGGCCCGGCCGATAATCCCGTAATGACTGCGCAGCCCGATGACCCCGTCGACGCGATCATCGACCAGTGGACGCGGGTGCGGCCCGACCTCGACACCGCGGGGATGGAGGTCTTCGGCCGGATCTTCCGCCTCTCCCGTGTCATGGGCGACCGGATGGAGAAGGCGTACGCGCGGTTCGGGATCTCGCGCGGTGAGTTCGACGTGCTGGCCGCCCTGCGCCGCATCGGCGAGCCCTACACCCTCTCGCCCCGCCGGCTCTCGGCCGCCCTCATGCTCACCACCGGCGGGATGACCGGCCGCCTGGACAAGCTGGAGCGGTCCGGGCTGCTGCGCCGCTCCCCCGACCCGCACGACCGGCGCGGCCTGCGGGTGACGCTCACGGACAAGGGGCTGCGGCTGATCGACGAGGCGGTCGGTGCGGGGCTGGCGGAACAGACGGCCGCCCTGTCCGCCCTCGGCGCCGGGCGCTCCGCCGAGCTGGCCGATCTGCTGCGCCGGCTGAGCGCGCCGCTGGAAGGGCCGTGATGGCGCGTCGTCGTGGCTGACCGTTCCCCGCGCCCCTTCGGGACGCGGGGATCAAGGGTGGCTCAGGCCTTGGCCCTGGTCTTTGTCACTCGGTGCTTGGACTTGTCCAGGACCATCACCAGGCCCGCGATGACCGCGAACAGCGCGAGCGGGGCCAGTACGTAGAGGCCCAGCGTCTCGATGACGCTCAGACCCGTGCCGGGGTCATCGCCGTCGTCGCGGGCGAGCGCGAGCGCGGGGGACGACATGAGCAGCATCATCAGCGTCGTACCGGCGGCCAGGGCGCCGACGCGCAGGGCGTTCTTCTTGTCCACGGTGCAAAAGTAGCGAACGCCCGAACGTGACCCGCGCGCGGGGTGCCGTAGCCGGTTCATGCGCCGGTACGCAGGGTTGCCAGCAGGGCGTGCAGCCGGGGTGAGGCGGTCAGTTCCTCCAGGGTCACCGGGCGACCGTCCGCGTCCGCCATGGGCAACCGCCAGTTCGGGTACTGGTCCCAGGTGCCGGGGACGTTCTGCGGGCGGCGGTCGCCGATGCCGTCCGGGAGCCAGACGCCGACCAGTCGGGCCGGGGTGCGCAGCAGAAAGCGGTGGACCGCCTGGATTCGTGCCTCCTCGGCGGCCGGCGAGCGGTCGCCCGGCGTCCCCCGGAGCAGCCCGAGGCGGGCGAGCAGGTCCAGCCACTCCCCCGTGTCCGCGGCGGCGTCCGCCCGTTCCTGCGCCGCCGGGCGGGTCAGCAGGCCGAGACGGTCGCGGAGTTCGACGTGCTCGTGCAGCTCGGCGAGCCGGCGCAGCTCCTCGTCCAAGGCGGCCGGCCCGGGCTCGGCCATCTACCGCACCGGGCCGAAGGGGTCGGCGACGGCATCGGACTCGCTGGTCAGCGCGGCCCCGTCGGTCAGTGGCGGCTCGCTGGTCAGGGGCTCGGCGTCGGGCAGCGGCGGCTCGCTGGTCAACGGGGTCTCGGCGTGCGCGCCCTCGGCGCTGAACACGCAGTGCCGGACGTCGTCGTCGGGCGCGGCGGCCGGGCCGGGCACGGGTTTGCACGGGGCCGGGAGCGAGAGGTGAGCCGGTACGGGCACGGCGTTCTCCTTGTCGGCTGTGACGGTTTCGGCGGACAACGCCAGCCCTACCCAGCCGACGCGACGGCACTCTCCACGACGATGGGCGCGGGTGCCGGGGGGCCGAGGGCACGCCCAGGGCCCCGTGGCCTGTCTCGGCCACGGGGGTATGCGAAGGCCCGGATCCGTCAGGCGGAAATGCCGTCGATCCGGGCCAAGGCGTCGTCCGCGCCGTACGGCTGCAAATAGGGCAGCCAGCGCGGGTCCCTATGGCCGGTGCCGATGATGCGCCAGGCCAGGCCGGTGGGTGGGGCGGGTTTGTGGCGCAGCCGCCAGCCGATCTCTACCAGGTGACGGTCGGCCTTCACATGGTTGCAGCGGCGGCAGGAGGCCACCACGTTGTCCCAGACGTGCTTGCCCCCGCGGCTGCGCGGGATGACGTGGTCGACGCTGGTTGCGACGCCACCGCAGTACATGCACCGGCCCCCGTCCCGGGCGAACAGCGCCCGACGGGTCAGAGGAACGGGCCCCCGGTAGGGAACCCGAACGAATCGCTTGAGCCGGACCACGCTGGGTGCGGGGACTGTGACGGTTGCGCTGTGCATGAAGGCGCCGGACTCCTCCAGGCAGACCGCCTTGTTTTCGAGGACGAGCACGAGCGCGCGGCGGAGCGGTACGACGCCGAGCGGCTCGTACGACGCGTTGAGGACCAGGACTTGCGGCACGGATGCCTCCTTGTACGCCGGCGGCGCGTGGCTCGCGCCGGGACGATCTGCAGCCAGTCTCCCCTCATGCCTGGTGAAAGCGCCACCATGTGCCGGTAACGGGCTGGGAGTGTTTTCGACCACACCTGGATTCATCCCCCGGATCACGGCCTGTTCAAGCCCGCGTGAGCCCGGTCTCTCCCCGGGGACAAGGCACGGCGCACACACGATGCCCCGTTAGTGTGTTGGTTCTGCCCGTCCGGTGAGCATTCCGTGATCTCGGCGGTCCCGGCGGTCTCGGCGATCCGCACCGCCCGGACCGGCCGGACCGCCGGGCCGGAGGCAGACCGCTGCACCTGGAGGTACCCGCCGTGTCCTTGTCCGCCGCCCTGACGGCCGCCGCCCCGTCGCCGTCGCCGTCTCCCTCGGAGTCGACGGCCCCGACGGTGCCCACGCTCCAGGACGCCCAGGAGAGCGCGACCAACGCCGCCAGCTGGGTCGAGCAGAACTGGTCGACGTGGCTCGCCATCGGGCTCAGAGTGCTGCTGATCCTGGTGGTGGCGGCGGTGCTGCGCGTGGTGGTGCGGCGGGCGATCACCAAGCTGATCGACCGCATGAACCGGACGGTCCAGGCGGTCGACGGGACGGCGCTGAGCGGGCTGCTGGTCAACGCCGAGCGCCGCCGCCAGCGCTCGCAGGCGATCGGCTCGGTGCTCAGGTCGGTGGCGTCGTTCCTGATCCTCGGCACGGCGGCCCTGATGGTCCTGTCCACCTTCCAGATCAACCTGGCCCCGCTGCTCGCCTCGGCCGGTGTCGCGGGTGTGGCGATCGGTTTCGGCGCCCGCAACCTGGTGACGGACTTCCTCTCCGGTGTCTTCATGATCCTGGAGGACCAGTACGGGGTCGGCGACCAGATCGACGCGGGCGTCGCCACCGGCGAGGTCATCGAGGTCGGTCTGCGGGTGACCAAGCTGCGCGGCGCCGAGGGCGAGATCTGGTACGTCCGCAACGGCGAGGTCAAGCGCATCGGCAACCTCTCGCAGGGCTGGGCGACGGCCGGGGTGGATGTGACGGTGCGGCCCACCGAGGACCTGGAGCGGCTGAAGGCCACGCTCGCCGATGCCGCCGAGCGGATGGGCAAGGAGGAGCCCTGGAACGAACTGCTCTGGAGCCCGATCGAGGTGCTCGGCCTGGACAGCGTCCTGGTCGACTCGATGACGATCCGGCTCTCCGCCAAGACGATGCCGGGCAAGTCGCTGGCCGTCGAGCGTGAGCTGCGCTGGCGCATCAAGCGGGCGTTCGACGCGGCGGACATCCGGATCGTGGGCGGGGAGCCGACGACGGCGGAGCCCGCGGCACCCGACCCGACGGCGTCCATCGCGGCCCCGTCGGCGTTCGGCAACGCCGGCTCCCCCCAGTCCGAGGCGGCGACCCCGATCGTCGCCCCGCGCGCGCCGACGAAGTAGGCGACCGGAGGCGGATCGGTTCAGCACACTCGTTCGAGTGACGGCGCCCTCGTTCCCCCACCACACGTCGTGCGGGCCGTGCATCGGCCTGCCGGGGCACCCGGCGCGGGCTTGGCCTGGCACCAGCGCGACACGGAGAACCAGCGATGAGCGCCGAACCGATGATGGAGCCGGTCATGACGCAGGTGGACCCCATCGGCCTGTTGAGTGCGATCGAAGAGGCGTCACGGGTGCCGATTCGACCGGAGTACGTCGAGGGGACGGTCATCGTGCCGCCGCAGCCGAACGACAACCACAACCACGGCACCTTCGAGCTGTGCTGTCAGCTCCGTGCGGCCGGATTCGACCTCGTGGGCATGGGCAACGGTTATCGCGCCGCACACAGGGACGGCAGCACGATGGCGCTGGTCGTTCCGGACTTCTATGTGCGCCGACGCAAAGCGTCCGAACTCGATGAGTCCTATCGGAAGGCCCACAAGGGCTGGTGCCCCATGGACATGCTCGCTCTCGTCGGCGAGGTGACGTCGAGCAACCACTGGGCGGACACCAGCCCGAAGCTGCGTACCTACGCCGCCGCCGGTGTTCCGGTCTACGTCCTGATCAACCGGGAGACCGCCATGGCGCACTGCCTCAGCGGTCCCGTTCTTCCGGGCGAGAATCCGGCCAAGGCGTACTACAGCGAGGAGGACAAGGTCGACCTGGGCACGGCCCTTCCCCTCCCCGGCCCCTACCCCGCTCTCGACACCACCCCGTTCCTCAAGGACTGACCCTCTCTTGACGCCTCCTTCTCGGGGTGCTTACTTTTCCAGCCAATAGGAAACCTTCCTAACAGTGCACTGGTGGACATGACACCTGGGCCGCTGGAAGGCTGGGCAGGTGGAAGGGCAGGTGGCGAGACAGATGTCAGGACCGGCCGGCACGCCGGGCACTCCACGCGTCCTGCGCGCCATGAACGACCGCGCCGCTCTGGACCTGCTGCTGGAGCTCGGCCCGCTGTCCCGCACCCGGATCGGCAAGCTCACCGGCCTGTCCAAGCCGACCGCCTCGCAACTGCTGGCCCGTCTGGAGGCGGCCGGGCTGGTGCGGGCCACCGGCACCAGCGAGGGCCGCCCGGGCCCCAACGCCCAGCTCTACGCGGTCAACCCGACCGCCGCGCACGCCGCCGGACTCGACGTCGCCCCCGGCCGCATCCGCGCCGCCGTCGCCGACATCACCGGACGCACCGTCGGCGCGTACGAACTGCCCACCCCCGGCAGACGCCCGGCCAAGCCCGTCGTACGCCAGGTGACCGACGCGCTGGACGGCGCGGTGAAGGCCGCCGGGCTGGCCCGCGACGACGTGCACCGCCTGGTCATCGGCACGCCGGGCGCCTTCGACCCGGGCACCGGCCGGCTGCGCTATGCCTCCCACCTGCCCGGCTGGCACGCCCCGGCACTGCTGGAGGAACTGGCCGCGGCGCTGCCGATGCCGGTCGAGTACGAGAACGACGTCAACCTCGTCGCCATCGCCGAGCAGCGGCTCGGCGCGGCCCGCGGGCACGGCGACTTCGTGCTCCTGTGGAACCAGGAGGGCCTGGGCGCCGCCCTGGTCCTCGGCGGCCGGCTGCACCGCGGCTGGACCGGCGGCGCCGGCGAGGTCGGCTTTCTGCCGGTGCCGGGCACGCCCCTGGTGCGCCAGGTCACCAAGGCCGACAGCGGCGGCTACCAGGCACTCGCCGGTTCCCAGGCGCTGCCCCGGCTGGCCCGGGAGCTGGGCATCGCGGACGTGCCGAGCGGGCCGTACGCGGAGGTCGCCGCCCGGCTCGTGGCCCGTGCCGCCGATCACACCGGCGGCCCCTACCGGGAGCTGCTGCGGACGTACGCCACCCGGCTCGCCACCGGTCTCGCCTCGCTCGTCGCCGTCCTCGACCCCGAACTCGTCGTCCTCAGCGGCACCTCCCTCACCTCCGGCGGCGAGGTGCTGCGCGCCCTCGTACAGGCCGAGTTGGCGGAGCTGGCCGCGCCCCGTCCGCGCCTCGTCGTCGGCGACGTCCAGGAACACCCCGTGCTGCGCGGCGCGTTGGAGAGCGCCCTCGCCGCCACCCGCGACGAGGTCTTCGACACCTCGCGCTGAGCCCCGCACCCTTTCGGCACCACGCTCCGCAGCACCGCACCGCACGGTCCGGCATCACACGCGCAGCCCCGCACCGCTCCGTCCGACATCACACCCGCAGCACCGCACCGCTCCGTCCGACATCACACCCGCAGCACCGCACCGCACGATCCGACATCACAGGGACGCGTTTCCTCCCCCGGCGGAAGCCGGGGCCTTCCATTCCGTTCCGGATGGCTCCTCCGGCTCCGGTGAGACCCGGCAAGAACCCCGGCGGCTGAGGGCTCGGCGGGCGCGGGGCCGGGGCCGGCTCAGAGGGGCCGAGGTGGGGAACCGAACTGGTTCCCGGGGCGTATTCATGGGCAAGGGGCGGTGAAGAACTCGGCGGCACCGCCGGAGGCAACCGCTGGGGGTTCGATCAAGATCCAGTGAAGGCCGGTGCGAATGTCGGTCCCTGCGGCGATACTTGGCGGCGACGGATGACCATGGGGGAGGTCGAAGTGACACACCCGCCGGAGAGCAGCGCGGCGCCACCGGGAGCGGGCCCGGCCCCTGGCCTGCCCACCATGCCCGCCGTGCGACCGCGTCCGGCGCCCGCACCGCCCGGGACCCCCTCCGCCCCGCCCCGCCGCACCGCCTTCGCCGAGGGCCTGGACCGGCTGCGCGCCGCCGCGACCACCGAACCGGGCCGGCTGCGCATCATCGGTGCAGTGATCGCCCTGCTGGTCGTCGCGTTCGGCGCGGTCACCGCCTGGCAGAGCTACGACCGCGCGGCCGCCGCGGACGATGTACTGAACCGCAGCCAGCCGCTCAGCTCGGACGCGGCCGACATCTACCGCTCGCTCGCCGACGCCAACACGGCGGCCTCCAGCGGCTTCCTGGCGGGCGGCCAGGAGACGGCCGCCGCCGGCAGCCGGTACGAGAAGGACATCCGGACGGCGGCGGAGAAACTGGTCAAGGCCGCCGCCAACTCGGAGCCGAAGTCCCCCTCCGCGCTGGCCATAGCCAAGATCAACCGGCTGCTTCCGGAGTACAAGGGCCTGGTCGAGCGGGCCCGCGTCTACAACCGGCAGGGCTACCCGGTGGGCGGCGCCTATCTGCGGCTCGCCAACAGCACGATGCAGGAGCAGATGCTGCCCGCGGCCGAGGAGCTGTACACGTCGGAGAACGAGCGGCTGAAGGCCGACTACGGGGACGCGACGCCCTATCCGTGGGCGGCGATGGCCCTCGGCGTCGTCGCCCTGGCCGCGCTGGCCTGGGCCCAGCACCGCGCATACCGGCGCACCAACCGCGTCCTCAACCACGGTCTGGTGGCCGCGAGCGGCGCCGCCGTGATCGTCCTGCTCTGGCTGGTCGTGGGTCACTCCGTCGCCCGGTCGGGCCTCAACGGCTCCTACGACCACGGCGTCCGCTCGCTGAACGCGCTGCACGACGCCCGCATCGCCTCCCTGAAGGCCCGCGGCAACGAGAACCTGAGCCTGGTGGCCCGCGGCGCCGACACCGTCAAGGTCGGTGAGAAGACGTACGACAAGTACTACTACGACTTCGACCGGGACATCGCCGACCTGGGCAAGCGTCTGGCCGAGGCGCGGCGGCTCGCCGACGACACCGCCGGCGGAAAGCCGGTGGCCGCGGCCGAGGCGGACATGGCGGTGTGGCGGCAGCGCCACGACTCGGTCCGTACCGAGGACGAGAACGGCAACTACCAGCAGGCCCTGGACAAGGTGATCGGCGACAAGGACGCCACCGGCGAGTGCTTCGACAGCGTGGACGACAATCTGCGGACGGCGCTTGAACACGAGCAGAGGGAGTTCCAGCAGTCGGCGCGCGACGGCCTGCACGCGATGGGGTTCCTGCCCGTCGGCGCCGCGGTCCTCGCCGTCCTGGGCGCGGCGGGCGCGGTGTTCGGCATCGGGCGCCGGCTTTCGGAGTACCGGTGAGAGGGGCGTGACGATGAACGCACGCGTGGAGCGCGGTCGCCGGGCGCCGCTGCGGGGCTGGGGCGGGGTCGGCGCGATGGCGGCCGGCTGCGCCCTGGCGCTGGCGTCCGTTCTGCTGCTGCCGCTGACCCAGTCGACCGACGCCCCGGAGGACGCGCGGCACACCGGCACGGGGCATGTCGCCGCCGGCAGCCAGGCGCGGGCCGACGCCTGCAAGGACCCGGAGAAGCAGACGCTGCCCCCGTCGGGCGCGGACGGTCCCACCATCAACGCCATCAAGGCCCGCCAGGGCGACAAGCGGAAGCTGATCGTCGGCGTCGACCAGAACAGCTACCGCTGGGGCTACCGCAATCCGAACACCGAGGGCGCGGAACTGGAGGGCTTCGACATCGACCTGGCGCACCGGATCGCCGAGGACATCCTCGGCGACCGGAACGCCGTCCAGTTCAAGGCCATCCCGACCAACCAGCGCATCCCCGCCATCGAGGACGGCCGGGTCGACATGGTGGTGCGCACCATGACCATCACCTGCGACCGGCTGTCCGAAGTGGCCTTCTCCGCCCCGTACTTCAAGACCGGCCAGCAGGTGCTGGCGCCCAAGTCGTCGTCGATCACCGGGTACGACGGCTCGCTGGCACACCGGCGGATCTGCACGGCGACCGGTTCGACGGCGTACGCCAAGCTGGCTCAGGACCGGCAGAACGGCCGGCTGCCGTCCTCCGCGGACATCTCCGTCACCGTGCCCAATCAGCTCGACTGCCTGGTGCGGCTCCAGCTCGGCCAGGTGGACGCCGTGGTCACCGACGGCGCGCTCGCCGCCAGCCAGGCCGCCCAGGACCCCACGGTCGAACTGAAGGGCACCGCGTTCACCACCGAGTACTACGGCGTGGCGATGAAGAAGGACGCCGACGATCTGGTACGCCGGGTCAACCAGATCCTGGTGGACTACCGCGCGGACGGCTGGCAGAGGTCGTACGACGAGTGGCTGTCGGCGACACTGGGGAAGGACGCGGCACCCTCGGAGCCGTCCGCGCCGCGCTATCTGCGCGGCAGTTGACGGGGCATCGGCCGGCCGATCTTTGGGCAGACCTTCGACCGAACCACCCCGAACAACCGAACCACCCGGAACAACCGAGCAACCCCGAACAACCGAACCGCCCCGAACAACCGAACACTTCGAACGACCGAACACCCCGAACGACCGAACACTTCGGACAGAGACCAGGACCACACAGCAGCGAGAGGTGATCGATGGGCGTCACGGACCCCGCCGGGCCGGTGATGGACCGGGACGAGGTGGACCGTGCGCTGGCGCGGCTCGGCGCGGAGCACGAGGCGATCGAGACATCGCTCCTCGCCCTCCAGGACCACGCGGGCCGCAGGCTCCTCGAAGGCGCCGAGCTGACCGGCACGACCAGGGAGCGCTGGTCGGCCGCGGAGGCGTCGATCACGCTGTTGTGGGCCTACTTCGACGCGTACACGGCCGCCCTGCACACCGCCCGGGAGATCCGCGCCCGGCGCCGCTGGTCCAGCCGCGAGGACCTGGTGGAGCTGACCGAGCTGCTGCGCGGCGAGTCCGTCACGATCGCCGGCGGCGCCACGGCGACCGCGAACGCGCCGGCCCTGACCGGCCCCGGCCGGCTCAGCCAGAGCTTCAGCCTGGCCGGCCTGGTGGACCGGATGAACGAGCTGTACGCGTCCTCGCTGGACATGGTCGTCGCCGCCGACGCGGTCTGGTCGGCGCTGCCCGCCCGGATCGACCTGCTGGCCGCGGAGCTGCAGCGCACCCGCAAGCTGGCGTACTCGGTGGGCGTGCGCCCCGGCGAACACCCGGCGGGCGACGACCTGGAGCGCATCACCCGCACACTGACCCGGCTGCGCGAGGAGGTCGTCTCCGACCCGCTCGCCTTCTGGGTTCCCACGCAGGGCAGTTCGGCGCCGGGCGGCGGCCGGCCGGACACCACGGTGTACGACCGGGAGGCGCGCGCCCTGGAGGACGTGCGCCGCGAGATCGACGCCGTGCTGACGGTGCGCCAGGACGCGGAGGCCCGGCTGATCAAGCTGCGGGACGTGCTGTCCCGCGCGGACCGCACGCTCGCCGAGGCGCGCACCGCGCGCGGCGAGGTCCTGGCGAAGATCGCGGCATCGGAGGTGCCTGCGGTCAGCGGGCCGCCGACCGTGCTCCAGGAGCAGCTGGCGACGGCCGCCGAGTACCGCAGGCAGGCCCAGTGGCACCGGCTGTCCCCGCTGCTCGAGTCGTTGGAGCTGAAGGCGGAGGACGAACTGCTGCGCGCCCGCGACTCGCTCACCGCGGTCACCGCGCCGCTCGCGGTCCGCGCGGAGCTGCGCGGCCGGCTCGACGCGTACAAGGCGAAGGTCGCCCGGCACGGGCTGGCCGAGGACCCGCTGCTCGTCGAGCGGTACGACGCGGCTCGGCGCATGCTGTGGAGCGCGCCGTGCGATCTGCGGGTCGCCGAGGAGGCGGTGCTGCGCTACCAGCGGGCCGCCGCCGAACAGCTCGCCGCGGCGCGGGTGCCGGAGCAGGGCGGTCCGCGGGACCGGAGGGGGGACGGCCAGCCATGAGTCAGCCGGGACAGACATGCCAACGACCCTCGTGCGAGGGCACGTACGAGGACGTGGGCGGCGGCGAGCTGTACTGCGACACCTGCGGGCTCGCGCCGGTCGTGTCGGCGACCGGGATGGTCGGCTCGCCGCCCACCGGGATCACCGGCCAGGGCCGTGGCTCGGGCTCCGCGGACAGCACCGGTTCCCGTGCCGGCGGCCACAGTTCGCGTACGTCGTCGCAGTCGTCGAAGTCGCGGCGCTCGGTGTCGGGACGGCTCTCGCGCGCCCTGTCGGCCGGGGCGACCGGCCGCTCGCTGTCGGTGCGCAGTTCCGGCTCGTCCGCCGGTTCGTCCGGGCGCGGCCGGCTCGGCGCGGGTCTGGTGGCGGTGCCGCAGGTGCCACGGCCCGATCCGCGGGCGATGGTGCTGGACAACCCGCAGGTGCCCGAGCGCAAGCGGTTCTGTTCGCGCTCGGACTGCGGGGCGCCGGTGGGGCGGGCCCGCGGCGACCTGCCGGGCCGCACGGAGGGCTTCTGCACCAAGTGCGGGCACCCGTATTCGTTCGTGCCCAAGCTGCGCACGGGCGACGTCGTGCACGGCCAGTACGAGGTCGTGGGCTGTCTGGCGCACGGCGGTCTGGGCTGGATCTACCTGGCGGTGGACCGCGCGGTCTCCGACCGCTGGGTGGTCCTCAAGGGCCTGCTGGACACGGGCGACCAGGACGCGATGGAGGCGGCGATCTCCGAGCGGCGCTTCCTCGCGGAGATCGAGCACGCCAACATCGTGCGGATCTACAACTTCGTGGAGCATCTGGACCAGCGCACCGGCTCCCTGGACGGCTACATCGTCATGGAGTACGTCGGCGGCAAGTCGCTGAAGGAGATCGCCAACGCCCGCCGCACCCCGGAGGGCAGACGCGATCCGCTGCCGGTGGAGCAGGCGTGCGCCTACGGCATCGAGGCGCTGGAGGCGCTCGACCATCTGCACAGCCGCAACCTGCTGTACTGCGACTTCAAGGTCGACAACGCGATCCAGACCGAGGACCAGCTCAAGCTGATAGACATGGGCGCGGTACGCCGGGTGGACGACGACGAGTCGGCCATCTACGGCACGGTCGGCTACCAGGCGCCGGAGGTCGCGGAGGTCGGCCCCTCGGTCGCCTCCGACCTGTACACGGTCGGCCGTACGCTGGCCGTGCTGACCTTCGACTTCCAGGGCTACACGAACGTCTTCAGGGACTCCCTGCCGGACCCCGACACCATCGAGGTCTTCCGGCGGTACGAGTCCTTCTACCGGCTGCTGGTGCGCGCCACCGACCCGGATCCGGCCCGCCGGTTCGCCTCCGCGCAGGAGATGGCCGAGCAGCTGACGGGCGTGCTGCGCGAGGTGGTGTCCCTCCAGACGGGCCGGGCGCGGCCCGCGCTTTCGACGCTGTTCGGCCCCGAACTGAAGGTCACGGACACGGAGTTGTTCCCGCGGCTGACCGATGATGTGTCGCGGCTCGGGGCGCGTGCGGTGCCGGTCGGGCGGCGGGGCCGCAGGTCCGCGGCGGGCGCCCCGTCGGGCGGCGTCCCCGGGGCGCCCCTCCCGTCCGCCACAGGGACCCCACAGTCCCTCGGCACGGCACCGGCGGCCCTCGGTACCGCCTCGACCGCCCTCGGTGCGGCCCCGGATGCCGCCGGGGGCATCTCAGTTGCCACAAACGTCTCAGGGGTCTCAGGCGGCGCCGTGTCCGGCGTCGTCCGCCCCATCGCCACCCCCGGCGCCGCCCTCGCCCTGCCCGTGCCGCACGTCGACCCGGCCGACCCCAACGCCGGTTTCCTGGCGGGCCTGCTGGCCTCGGCGCCGGCCGAGCTGATCACCGCGCTGGCCGCGGCGCCGCAGCAGACCGTGGAGACCCGGCTGCGCCAGATCCGCGCCCGGCTGGAGAACGGCGACTTCGAGACGGCGCTGAGCGCGCTGGGTGAGCTGGCCGGCGAACGGCCCGACGACTGGCGGGTGGTCTGGTACCACGGCGTGGCCGCGCTGGTCACCGGCGACTTCGAAGGGGCCGCACTGGCCTTCGACGCGGTCTACGACGCCTTCCCGGGCGAGGCCGCGCCGAAGCTCGCGCTCGGCCTGTGCGCGGAGGTACTGGGCCAGTTGGACAACGCCGCCGAGTACTACCGCCTGGTGTGGTCGACCGATCCGAGCTATGTGAGCGCCGCGTTCGGCCTGGCCCGCGTCCAGTTCGCGGCCGCGGACCGCACCGGCGCGGTGCGGACCCTGGAGTCGGTGCCGGAGTCGTCCATCCACTACACGGCGGCGCGCGTGGCCGCCGTACGCGCTCGGCTGCGGCAGCGCACGGCGGGCCCCGGGGACGTACCCTTCCTGGACGACCTGACCGCCGCCGCGGGCCAGGTGGAGGCCCTGGACGCGTACGGTCTCGACCCGGCGCGCCGCGAGCAGTTGTCGGCGGAAGTACTCGGCTGCGCGCTGGACTGGATACTCTCCGGGGGCCGGGCTTTGGCCGGGCCCGCCGCCGGCGGGCGGGTGCTGCTCGGCAACGACCTGGACGAGCGGGGCCTCCGCTTCGGCCTGGAGCGCTCGTACCGCACGCTGGCCCGGCTCGCGCCCGGCGGCGAGGAGAGGATCGACCTGGTGGAACGGGCCAACCGTTACCGCCCCCGGACGTGGGTGTAGTTGATGTCGCACATGCCCCAGCAGGCCGCGCTGTCGAAGTGCCCGAACTGCGCGGAGCCGGTTGAGCCGGGTGACCGGTTCTGCGGTGCGTGCGGGTACGACCTTTCGGTGGTGCCCGCCCTGCCGCAGGACCACCCGACGCTCACCATGGACGCCGCGGGCCGGTCCGCCCCGGACGGCACGGCCTGGCCCGTCGCCCCCGGCACGGACGGCTCCGGCACGCCAGCGGCGGCCCATCTGCCGACCGATCTGCCGGGCACCGACTCGGGCGGCTCCCCGCTGAGCGCGGCGGAGCCCGCCGCCGGTCCCCCCGCGCCGGGGGTGCGGTTCGACCGGCCGCAGGAGCCCGAGGAGTACCGGCTGCAGGCGCCCGATCCGCGGGTGGCCGCCGAGCCCGCCACGCCCCCGGAGGCCGCGCAGGTGTGCGTGGCCTGCCGTGCGGGCCGGGTCGACGACGACGGCTACTGCGAGAACTGCGGGCACGCCCAGCCCCGCGAACGCGACCACATGGAACGGGAGTCGGGCCCCATCGCCGCGGTCAGCGACCGCGGACTGCGGCACCACCGCAACGAGGACGCCTTCACCGTCGGCCACACCGCGCTGCCCGACGGCTCGCCGGCGGCGCTCGCCGTCGTCTGCGACGGCGTGTCCTCGGCGACCCGCCCCGACGAGGCGTCGCTGGCCGCCTCGCAGGCGGCCGGCCAGGCGCTGCTGGCCGCCCTGCCGCGGGGCACGCATCCGCAGCAGGCGATGCACGAGGCGATCGTCGCGGCCTCACAGGCCGTCAACGCGCTGGCGGACGAGCCCGCCGGCGCCCGCGAGCACACCCCGCACCAGAACGCCCCGGCCTGCACGATCGTCGGCGCGGTGGTCGCCTCCGGGCTGCTGGTGATCGGCTGGGTCGGCGACAGCCGCGCCTACTGGGTGCCCGTGGACCGCGCCGCGCCGTCGGCCCGGCTCACCGAGGACGACTCCTGGGCCGCGCAGATGGTCGCGGCCGGTCTGATGACCGAGGCGGAGGCGTACGCCGACGAGCGCGCCCACGCGATCACCGGCTGGCTCGGCGCGGACGCCTATGAACTGGAGCCGCACACCGCGTCCTTCAAACCGGACCGGCCGGGCGTCGTGGTGGTGTGCACGGACGGCCTGTGGAACTACGCGGAAACGGCCGAGGAGATGGCCGAGGCGGTGCCCCTGGACGCCGCCGTGCGGCCCCTGCACAGCGCCCGGGTGCTGGTCGGCCACGCCCTGGACGGCGGGGGCCACGACAACGTAACAGTGGCCGTCGTACCGTTCCCCGTCCTGCCGCAGGGGGCAGGATCGGCCTGAGGGGCCGCGGACGGGGAGGTCCCGGCGGACGGTGGGGACGGTCCGCAGTCGAGTCGCCGCCCACGGGCACCGTGGGTTCAAAGGGGGATCAGAGTAGGCATGGCCAATTTCTCGAAGTCGAACGTGCCGCAGTTCTCGGTGGACGTGTACCAGAACGAGTACCTGCCCGAGGGCGGCCGTGAGGTCAACGCGATCGTGACCGTGACCGCGACCGGCGGAGGCACCGTCGGGAGCGCGGTCACGGCTCCCCATCTGTACTCGCCCGGGCAGGGGCCGTCCGCCGCGGTGGCCCTGATGGTCGACTGCTCGGGTTCGATGGACTACCCGCCGACCAAGATGCGCAACGCCCGCGACGCCACGGCCGCCGCTATCGACACCCTGCGCGACGGCGTGCACTTCGCGGTGATCGGCGGCACGCACATCGCCAAGGAGGTCTACCCGGGCGACGGCCGGCTCGCCGTCGCCGACGCCACCACCCGCGAGCAGGCCAAGCAGGCGCTGCGCAGGCTCAGCGCGGGCGGCGGCACGGCCATCGGCACCTGGCTGCGGCTCGCCGACCGCCTGCTGTCCTCGGTGGACGTCGCCATCCGGCACGGCATCGTGCTCACCGACGGCCGCAACGAACACGAGTCGCCGCAGGACCTCAAGGCCGCGCTGGACGCGTGTGCCGGGCGCTTCACCTGTGACGCACGGGGCGTGGGCACCGACTGGGAAGTGAAAGAAGTCACATCGATCGCCTCGGCCCTGCTCGGCAGCGCCGACATCGTCGCCGATCCGTCGGGCCTTGCCGCCGACTTCACGCGGATGATGGAGACGGCGATGGGCAAGGAGGTCGCGGACGTCGCCCTCAGAGTGTGGACCCCGGTCGGCACGACCATCCGGTTCGTCAAGCAAGTCGCCCCGGCCGTCGTGGAATTGACCGACCGCCGGACCGAGGCGGGCCCGCGCGCCGGGGACTATCCCACCGGTTCCTGGGGCGACGAGTCCCGTGACTACCACCTCTGCGTCGAGGTGCCGGCCGCCGCCGTCGGCCAGGAGATGCTGGCCGCCCGGGTCTCCCTGGTCATCCCGCAACCCGGGGGCAGCGCACAGAACTTGGGCGCCCAGGGACTGGTACGGGCGGTGTGGACCGACGACATGGCCGCGTCCACCTCGATCAACCCGCAGGTGGCCCACTACACCGGTCAGGCGGAGCTGGCACAAGTCATCCAACAGGGGCTCGATCTCCGCAAAGCGGGCGATACGGATGGCGCAACGGCCAAACTGGGCAGGGCGGTCCAACTGGCCAGTGCCTCCGGGAACGCGGATACTGCGAAACTGCTTGCGAAGGTGGTGGACGTGGTCGATGCCGCGACGGGTACTGTGCGACTGAAGGCGAGGGTCGAGGAGGCCGACGAGATGACTCTCGAAACACGGTCCACTAAGACTGTTCGTGTAAAGAAGTGACGTAACAGGACTTCAGGAAGACCCTGACAGAGAGGGGGACGTGCCGACATGCCGACCTGCCCGAACGGACACCAGTCGGGTTCCGACGACTGGTGCGAGGTCTGCGGTCACCGCATGGCCGGTGCCGTGCCTCCGCCGCCCCCGCCGCCCCCGGGAGGCGGTTACGGATTCCCGCCGCCCGCGCCGGGCGCTCCCGGACGCCCGCACCTGGCCGCCGTGCCGGACCCGGAGCTGTGCCCCCAGTGCCGCACGCCGCGCGAGGGCGGTGCGCCGTTCTGCGAGGAGTGCCGGTGGAACTTCCTCACCAACACGGCCACCTCGTACACCCCGGCCGCCCCGCGCCCGCCCGCGCCGGCCCCCCGCTTCCAGCCGCCCGGGCAGTCCTACGGCGCCGGCGACTCGTACGCCGTCGTCCGGCTCGCCCTGCTGATCGCCCTGATCGCTCTGATCGCTCTGATCGGCCTGATCGCGGTCGCCGAGGCGGCCCTCGGCACACTCGGC